>DASYUT010000188.1 GCA_036000965.1 Actinomycetes bacterium | reverse complement strand
GGCTCCCGGCCGGTCGGGGCGAGGTCGCGGCGGAAGCGGATCACCGAGAGCGTGAACACGGCCAGGCCGAGGGCGGCCAGGGCCAGCAGCGGCACGGCGAGCGCCGACAGGGGCGTGCCGCGGACCATCACGCCCCGGCTGATCTGGATGAAGTAGGTGAGCGGGAGCAGGTAGCCGATCCAGCGCACGCCGGCGGCCATCGCCTGCAGGGGGAAGATCAGGCCGGACAGCAGCACCTGGGGGAGCAGGGTCATGATCGCGAGCTGGATCGCCTGCCCCTGGTTCTCGGAGACCGTCGAGATCAGCACCCCGTAGCCGAGGGTGACGAACAGGAACAGCAGCGCGCCCAGGGCCAGCACCAGCACGTTGCCGCGGAACGGCACGTCGAACAGGAGCAGGCCGGCCACGACGACCACGGTGAGGTCGACCGCGGCCACGCCGAAGTAGGGGAGCACCTTGCCGAGGAACACGTCCCTGGGCCGGAACGGCATGACCGCGAGCTGCTCGAGGGTGCCGCTCTGGCGCTCGCGGACCACGCCGAGGGCGGTGGCCATGGTGCCCACGAACACCAGGATGATGCCGATCAGCCCGGGCACCATGATGACCGGGGTGCGCAGGTCGGGGTTGAACAGCACCTCCGTGTCCACCCTGGGCCCGCCCGCGGCCGCCGCGGTCTGCGACCGACCCGCGAACGCCTGGACCGCGGCCCGGGCTGCGAACAGGTCGGCGCCGTCGACCAGCGCGGTGACCTGGTCCCCGCCGGTCACCAGGGCGACCGCGGCCCGGCCGTCGCGCAGCTCCCGGACCGCCTCGGCCCGGCCGTCGTCGGGCCGCACGGCGACCACCTCGAGCATGCCGGGCAGGCGGGCGGCGGCCGCCTCGGCCTGCGGCCCGACCACCACGGTCCTGACCGAGGTCACGTCGAAGCTCGCGGCGTAGCCGAGCACGGTGAGCAGCACCAGCGGCATCACCACGAGCATGGCCAGGGTGCGGCGGTCCCGCCTGAGCTGCCGGAACTCCTTGATCACCAGCGCCAGCATGGCATCCTCCTGAATTCATCCACCACTGAACTCAACAATAAGTGAATTCTACGCTTGACGACGTCTTCGTCAAGTGCCGCGTTCGTGGCCTCGAGGCGGTCATCCGGGGGGGGCGCGGTCGAGCCCCACGGGCTCTCGGGAGACGAGCTCGAAGGTGGCGCGTTCGTCGTAGGCGACCAGGCCGGTGAAGCCGGACCGGACCACGAGGTGGACCAGGCGCTCCTCGCGCAGCACCAGCCCCTGCGGGTCGAGCCACAGGTCGCGGACGGCCCCGCCGGTCGACTGGCCGGTGAGGCCGGTGACCACCCGCACGCGGCGGGCCCTGACCGGCGACGAGCCGACCTGGACCGTCTCGGTGCCGACGTAGACGGTGGCGTTGTCGGATGCCGACCCGCGCTGCGTGCAGTGCCAGCGCAGCGTCGCCCCGGGCCTGGCCCCGGTCAGCAGGCGGCGGCCCGGGGGGTCGCAGGCGAAGCGCTGGACCCCTGGGACCATGAAGTAGGTGAGGCTCGTGGCGTAGGCGACCTCGCGCGCGTCGCCCCGGCCCGGCTCACTGCAGAAGTCGTAGGTCTCGGTGTGCTGGTCGAACAGGGGCACCGTCTCGCGCCAGCGGCAGCCGCCCAGGTGGGAGACGACCCGGACCGTCTCCCTGGGGTAGACGCGGTCGACGGCGAAGCGGTCAACGGTCTCCCTGCCGTCGGTCCGGTACCGGTAGACGCCGGCCAGGGGCCGCGGGCCCGGCCCGGGCCGGGCCGGGGCGGGCAGGAACCGGGTCCGGGCCGTGTCCGCGCCGACCGGGGTGGCCAGCGTCCGCCCCCAGAGCAGGAAGCCGTCGGCGGCGGCGACCAGCAGGGCGGTCGCGAGCAGCGCGGCCCGGACGCGGGTCACCGCAGCGGCCCGGACGCGGGTCACCGCAGCGGGACGCCCGGGGTGACGGCGCGCACGCGGCGCTCGGCCAGCACCGCTCGCCGGGCCGCGGCCCAGTTGCGCCCGGCCACGGCCAGGCGGTGGCGCCTCGGGACCCGGACACGGCCGCGCAGCACCTGGTAGCCGGCGCGTTCGACCTCGGTGAGGATGCCGCCGTACAGGGCCAGGGCAGTGCGGATGCAGGGCCGAGAGGAGGGCGCCAGCAGCTCGATGCCCGGCTCGGCGGCCCGGTAGTGGGCCCGGGCGCGCTCGACCTCCAACGCCAGCAGGTCCCGGACCGCGGGGGTGACGACGCCGGCGGCCAGGTCGGCCCTGCCCACCCCGCAGTGCTCGAGGTCGGCGGTTGGCAGGTAGACGCGGCCGCGTTGGAGGTCCTCGGCCACGTCCCGGATGAAGTTGGTGAGCTGGAAGGCCAGGCCCAGCTGGCGGGCGTGCTCCCGGGCCCGGGCCTGGTCGGACGCCTCGAGGATCGGGCTCATCATGGTGCCGATGACCGCGGCCGACCCCTCCATGTAGCCGAGCAGCTCGTCGTAGGTGGCGTACTCGGAGCGGACCAGGTCCATCGCCATGGCGTCGAGGAACTTCTCGAAGTCGGTCACGTCGAGGTCGAAGGCGCGCACGGTGTGGAGCACGGCGGGCAGCACGGGGTCGTCGCACGGCGCGCCTCGCAGCCCGGCGAAGAAGCGCTCGCCCCAGCCGCGCAGGGCGGCCGCCTGCTCGGCCTTGCCCAGGGTCGAGTCGAGGTCGTCGACGAGCTCGTCGGCGTAGCGGGTGAAGCCGTACAGGGCGTGGACGTGGCGCCGCTTCCATGCGGGCAGGAGCAGCGTGGCCAGGTAGTAGGTCTTGCCGTGGCGGCGGTGGAGCTGGCGGCAGCGCTCGTAGGCGGCGGTCAGGGTGCACGGCTCCACCGCGGCCGGGACCACGGCCCGCAGCCCCGCCGCCGTGGTCGGCGCTGCGCCCCGGGTGGTGGGCGCTCCGCCGCGGGCGGTGGTGGGCGCTCCGCCGCGGGCCGTGGTCGGCGCTGCCCCTGGGGCCGGCGGGCGAGCGGGTGCGCTGGCCGTGCTCACCGGCGCTCCGCGGCGGGGCGGGCGAGCACGCGCTCGGCGGCCAGCCGGCCGGAGACCAGCACCATCGGCACGCCCACCCCGGGCAGGGTGCCCATGCCCGCGAAGTACAGGCCGGGCACGGTCGCCGAGACGTTGGCCGGCCGGAACCAGGCGGTCTGGGAGAAGCGGTGGTCGAGCGCGAACGGCGTGCCCGCCGACAGGCCCATCGCCGCCCAGGCGGGCGGGTCGACGACCAGCTCGGCCGCGCGGTCGGCCTCCAGGTCGCCGTAGCCCAGCCGGGCCAGGCGGGCGAACAGCCGGGCCCTGATCGCCGACCCGAGCACCGCCCAGTCGCGCCCGCGGGCGGTGTTGGCGGTCGGCTCGAGCACGAACAGCGTCGAGTGGCCGGGCGGGGCGGCGTCGGGGTCCTCGGGTGACGGGTAGGTGACGAGCAGGCTCGGGTCGGGCTGGGGGTCGCCCCGCCTGGTGAGCGCCTCGAAGGTGGCCTTCCAGTCCCGGCCGAGGTGGAGGGTGTGGTGGGCCTGGCGGTCGAGCCGCCGGGGCAGGCCGAGATGGACGAGGTAGCAGGAGGGCGCGAAGTGCAGCCGGCGGCGCTGCACCCGCCAGTCCCTGGCCGCGGCGGGCAGCAGGTGGGCGTAGGCCCCGGGCAGGTCGCTGGCGACCACCACGTCGCTTGCGGCCAGCAGCTCGCCGCCTTCCAGGCGCACCCCGGTGACCCCGCCCGTGCCGGCCTCGACCCGCTCCACCCGCGCGCCGTAGCGGAGCTGCGCGCCGGCTTTCCCGGCCACCGCGGCCAGGGCCAGGGGCAGGGCGTGCATGCCGCCGTGGCGGGGGAACCAGGCCCCCTCCACGGTGTCCATGTAGGCGACGACGGCGTAGACGCCGAGCGCGTCGAATGGCGACAGCCCGGCGTACAGGGCCTGGAAGGTGTGCGCCCGGCGCAGCCGCCAGTCGGTCAGGTGGGTCGCGACCAGGCTGGACAGGCGCCGGAAGCCGCCCAGCCGGGCCAGGCGGGCCAGGGCCAGGGGCCGCACCAGGTCGCCGAGGCCGTCGAAGTTGCGGTCGACGAAGCCCGACCACTCCGCCTGGTACATGCGGGCCAGGTGGGCCCGGAAGGCGCGGTAGCGGGCGGCCTCGTCCGGCCCGGCCAGGCGCTCGACCTCGGCCGCCATCCGCTCGGCGCCGGGGACCACGTCCAGCCGGCTGCCGTCGTGGAAGGTGAGCCGGTAGACCGGGTCGAGCGGCACGAGCTCCAGCCAGTCGTCCAGCTCCTCGCCTGCCGCCCCCACGGTGGCCGCGACCACGCCGGGCATGGTCAGCACCGAGGGCCCGGTGTCGAACCGGTAGCCGTTCACGGTGGCCGTGCCGCAGCGGCCGCCCGGGCCGTGCTGGGACTCGGCCACGACCACGTCCCGCCCGGCGGCGGCCAGGTGGATGGCGGTCGACAGCCCGGCCAGGCCGGCGCCCACGACCACCGTCGTCCCGGCCACGGCGGCTACGCGTCCCGGTCGGTGACGTGGTCGGCGAGCCGGGCCAGGGCGGCGCGGGCGGCCGGGTCCACCTCGGTGGCGGCCGCGATCGCCGTCTTGGCCTGGCCGAGCAGCTCGCCGATGCGTGCCTCGGTCTCGGCCAGCGCCCCCGACTCGACGATCACCCGGCGGGCCGCGTCCACCTCGTCCTCGGTCAGCTTCGGGTCGCCGAGGGCGCCGTCGAGCAGCCGCATCCCGGCTGCGCCGGTGCGGGCGCGGGTGCGCATCACCAGGTAGGTCTCCTTGCCCTCGCGGAGGTCGTCCCCGGCCGGCTTGCCGGTCACCTCGGGGGAGCCGAACACCCCGAGGACGTCGTCGCGGAGCTGGAACGCCTCGCCCAGGGGCAGCCCGTAGTCGGAGTAGGCGGCGGCGAGTGTCCGGGGGCCGTCCGCGACGGCCAGGCCGAGGTGGAGCGGGCGCTCGATGGTGTACTTGCCGGACTTGTAGGTGAGCACGCGGCGCACGGCCGCCTCGCTGGGCGCGCCCCGGCGCGCCTCGACCAGGTCCAGGTACTGGCCGCCCATCAGCTCCGAGCGCAGGCGGTTGAACACGCGCAGGGCCGCGGCGAGCCGCCCGTCGGGCAGGCCGGCCTCGGCCAGGGCGACGTCGGCCCAGGTGAAGGCCAGGTCGCCCATGAGCACGGCCGCCCCCTCGCCGAACCCGGCCGGGTCGCCCCGCCAGGTCCAGGCCCGGTGCCGGTCGGCGAAGCGCACGTGCATGGTGGGCCGGCCCCGGCGGACCTCGGAGTTGTCCATGATGTCGTCGTGGATGAGGGCGCAGGCGTGCAGCAGCTCAACAGAGCAGGAGGCGCGCACGGCCGCGTCGGCCAGCGGGCCCTCGGGACCGCCGCCGGCGCCCCGGTAGCCCCAGTAGACGAACGCGGGCCGCAGCCGCTTGCCGCCTTCGAGCACGAAGCCGCGCAGCGCATCGGCCACCGCGGGGAGGTCGTCGCCGAGGAAGCCGAGCCCGTCCAGCTCTCGCTCGAGCAGGTCGGCCAGGGCGGCGTCCACGCGGGCGCGGAGCTCCTCGACGTCCAGGGGGCTGGCCGGAGCGGCAGTCTCGAGCGTGTCGGTCACGGCAGCGCTGACGTCCTTTCCCGCATGCGTCATCCGTTGCATGCTTCTACGGCCCGGGCATCGTAAACGGATGCACCCGTTGCCGCCTCCGGAGCATCCAGATTGCCAGTTCCTTCGCGTCTGACCGAGATCACGACCTTCGTGCATGTGGCCACGAGCCAGCTCTACCGTACCGCGTGCCGAACCAGGACGATCCCTGGTGCAAACCAGGACGAGGCTTCACGTACGCGCGAAGGTGAGCTATCGTGGCAAGGTAGACAAGACTCACCTTCCTGAAAAGGCGTCGCTTGCCTACCATCTTCGCGCAGGGTGACCAGCTGGATGCCCCCCGCGGGTCGCTCGCCAGACCGGTGACCAGGGCGGTGGCGCGAAGGGGTGGCGCCTCGTCCGGCGTGGCCAGGCAGCCCGCGTGGCTCCGCGAGGTCGCGGCCGCCGTCGAAGCCGAGATCGCAGCCAGGTCGGGCGGGCCGGTGCGGGTCGACCTCGGCCCGGCCCAGCCCGAGCCGTCGACCGCGCCCGCGCTCACCGCCAGGTTCCGGGTCGACCTGCGTGGCGTGCGGGCCGACGTGGCCTGCCTCCGGGAGCTGTGGCTGGCCCCGGCGACCGACCCGGACCGCCGCTCGGAGGTCGTGGAGGTCGTCGCCCACGACGGCGACATGCTGACGGTGGTCGCGCCGGCCCGCACCGACGACGTCCACCTGTTCGCCACCAGCGACCCCCTGCCACCCTTGCGGGCGCTGCTCGACGCCCTCGCCGGGCTGCGCGACCCCGGCTTGGCCGACCGCTTCGACACCAAGGTCCTCGACCGGCCCCCGCCCGGGCCCCACGTGCGGCCCGGGCTGAGCCCCGAGGAGGCTCTGGCCTGGGCCGCGAGCTGCGCGCCCGGGGTCAACGTGGTCTGGGCGCCGCCGGGCACCGACAAGACCAGGGTGCTCGCGGACGTGGTGGCCCAGCTCGCCCTGACCGGCAAGAGCGTCCTGCTCGTGTCGGCCACCGGGGTCGCCGTGGACCAGGCGCTGCTGGAGGCGTCCAGGGTCCTGGTCGACACCTGGCCGGGCCGGATGGTCCGCGTCGGCTACCCGCGCCTCATGGATCTGGCCGACCACCCCTTCCTCCGCCTCGAGCGGGCCTGCGAGGAGCTGGCCGGCCAGCGGCGTGCCCGCCTGGCCCAGATCGAGCGCCGCGTGGCCGAGCTGCGGGCCGAGCCCGACCTGCTCGTCCTCGAGCGCGCAGAGCGGCTCCTGGCCAGCTTCGACGGCCCCGCCTACGAGCGCGCCGTGGCCCTGGCCGCCAACGCCGAGCGGCTGGCCGCCCTGCGGCGGGAGGCCGACGAGCTGGCCGCTGCCGGCGAGGCCGCGAACCGGGAGCGGTCCGCGGCCCGGGCGGCGGTCGAGCGGGCCGACGCCGCCGTGGCCGAGGCCGAGCACGCCCGCGAGGCCTACCGGCAGGTCGACACGGTCCAGCGCGAGCTGGACGGGATCTCCGTGGCCCTCGGGGGCGCCCGCGAGGCGGTCCGCCAGCTCAGGGAACGGCTCGCCGCCACCCGGGAGGCGGCCGCCGGCCACGCCGACCTGCCGGTAGCGAGGAGGGTCGCCAAGCTCGGCGCGGCCGGCCGCTACCGCGTCGCCCAGGCCGAGCTGGAGAACCAGCTGGTGCCGGCCTGGGAGCGCGTGGTCGAGCTCGAGCGCGACTCCGACCAGGCCCGCGCCCGGATCGAGGCGCTGGAGGCGGCCGCCCAGCCGCTCACCAGGCCGGAGCTCGACCGCCGGGACCAGGCATGCCGCGAGGCCTGTAACCGGCTGGACGCTGCGGTCCGGGCCGTGCGCGACAACGAGCGGGCGCGCCGGGCGCTCCGCCGCCAGGTGGGCCAGGCGGCCCGGGAGGAGCTGCCCGCCCCGGCCGACGCCGAGCTGGTCCGCGCGGCCGAGGAGCAGTCCCTGCCCGAGCTGGCCGCCCGCATCTCCGAGCTGCGGGCGGCCGCGCGTGCCGGCACCGACGAACTCGAGCGGCTCGCCGAGGAGCACCACCTCCTCGCCGCCGAGATCGCCGCGCTGGCCCCCAAAGTGGTCGCCGGCGCCTCCGTGGTGGCCACCACGCTCGAGCGGCTGGCCTCCGACCCCGCCGTCCACGGCCGCTCCTACGACCACGTGCTGGTCGACGAGGTGTCGACCGCGCTGCCGCCCTACGTCGTCTACGCCGCCGCCCGGGCCCGCACCGGCGTGACCCTGGTCGGCGACTTCCTCCAGAACGGCCCGGCGAGCGCCTTCGAGACCTCCAAGGCGCTGCCGGTCTCCCGCTGGCTGCTGCGCGACAGCCTGGCCGTGCTCGGGATCGACCGGCCCAGCCGCGCGCAGGCCAACCGGGGCTGCGCCGTGCTGTCGGAGCAGCAGCGGCTCGGCCCGGCAACCGCGGAGCTGGTCAACCGGGTCGCCTACGAGTACGTGCTGCGCACCGTGCCGGCGGCCCGTACCGGCTTGCCCGGCGACGGCCTCGGCGAGCTGGTGCTGGTCGACGTGTCCGGCTTCGGCGAGCTGGCCAGGATCCGGACCGGTGTCGCGTCGGGCAGGCGGGAGTGGTGGCCGGTCGGCGCGCTCCTGGGCCGGGCCATCGCCCGCTACCACGAGCGCTTCGGCCAGCCCGTCGCCATCCTCGCGCCGCACCCGATGCAGGCGCGCATGACCGAGGCGGCGGTGCTCGACACCGACCTCGACCCGCGCGTCGAGGTCGGCACGCCGCAGCGGTTCCAGAGCCGCTCGTTCCCCGTGGCCGTGCTCGACCTGGTCGAGGACCGGCGCGAGCGGGGCTGGCTGGCCCGGGGCCGGGTCGGCGGGACCCGCCACGAGCTGCGCGGGCTGCGCCTGTTCGACGTGGGCGCGACCAGGGCGACCGGGCGGACCTACCTGCTGGCCGACCGGCTCGCGGTCGAGCGGGCCGAGCGGGGACCGCTCGCCCACCTCAGGGACATGGTCGACGAGGGCAGGATCTCGGTGGTGGGCGCGGGCCGCTTCCTGCCGCTGCGCCGCCACCCGGCCCGGGCCGTCCCCGGGCAGGCTGGTCCGGACCCGGCAGGTCCGGACCCAGGCGGTGGCGCAGGTCCAGGCGGTGGCGTGGACCCAGGCGGTGGCGTGGACCCAGGCGGCGGCGTGGACCCAGGCGGCGGTGCGGACCCAGGCGGCGGTGCGGACCCAGGCGGCGGCGCAGGTCCCGGCGGTGGCACGGGCCCACGCGGCGGGGCGGGCCCAGGCGGTGGAGCGGACCCGGGGGGCCGGCAGGGCCAGGCCCGCCCGGCGGCCGGCGGTGCGGACCCGGGCGGCCGGCCGGGCCCGGACCGGCCGGGCCCGGTGGCCGCCAGCGTCGGCCGCGGCTGGTCGCCGGCCCGCCCGGCCGCCCCTTCCGAGCTCCCGACCTACGAGACGGCCGCGTTCTTCTCCCGGCTGGAGCGGGACCTGGCCGCGGCAGAGCGCGACGTGTGGATCTGGAGCCCGTTCCTGGCCACCAGGCCGAGCCGGGTGCTGCCCTGGCTCAGGGCCGCCACCCATCGCGGCTGCCGGGTCACCGTGTTCGTCAAGCCCGGGCACGAGCACCGCCCCAACGACGAGCGGCGAGTGGGCGCGCTGCGCGACGCCGACGTGACCGTGGTGGGCATCTACGGCGTGGCCGAGCGCCTGGTGGTGATCGACGACCGGCTGTCGTTCCTCGGGAACCTGACCGTGCTGGCCACCCCCAGGGAGCGGGGCGAGGCGATGGTGCTGGTGGAGGGCGGCCGCTTCGCCCGCCAGCTGCTCGAGCACCACCAGGCCGAGGCGTTCTCCGACGTGCCGGCCTGCCCGGTCCACACCGGTGTGCGCTGCTTCGCCCAGCACTACCGGCGCGGTCGCCACAAGGGCTGGTACTGGACCTGCCCACGGTGCGACCTGCGCCGCCAGGTCGACCTACAAGGCTAGCCGAAGGCTGGACCCCGCGAGCTAACAGCGCCTGGTGCATGCTGGTACCGCGGTACCGGCGCGCGCCCGGGCGGCGCGCACGGCGCTGGCGGGGGAGAGGTCCCCGCCGCGGCGCCAGGAGTCCAGGAACGGCCATGGGGCGACCATCCCGCGGCGGACCCACCAGACGCCGTTGCGGGTCGGCCAGGAGAGCCCGAAATGCAGGTGGACACCTGTCCCGCGGGCAGAGCCGGTGTTGGAGATCCGGCCGAGCGGGCTCCCGGCCCGCAGGCGCACGCCGGGCGCGACGCCCGGAGCGACCGATCCGAGGTGGGAGCCGTAGTAACGGACGCCGTCGACCCCCACCACCGACACGGCCAGCCCGCCCCGGTCGGCGCCCCGGTCGGTGCCCGGGTCCCAGCGGTCGGTCCGGCTCACCTCGTCGACCACCCCGTCCACGGGGGCCACGAACAGGCAGCCGCGCCGGGTGAAGATGTCGGTGGCCGGGTAGTCGTGGTGGCTGTGACCGTAGGAGACCGCGCAGCCGCGGACCGGGAAGACGTACCCGGCCGGCGCCGGGGCGGCCGTCGTGGCGGGAGCCCGGGTGGCCGGCGGGGCGGTGGCGGGGGCCGCCGTGGTGGTGGGCGGCTGGGTGGCCGGGGGCGCCGTCCCGGCCGGCGCCCCGGTGGTGGCGGGCGCCGTTGCCGCGGGCGCGGGCCGGGACGCCGAGCAGCCGGTGCCCAGGGCGGTCACGAGCAGGAGCGCGACGGCGAGCCGGCGGGCTGGCAACGGTACGGACCTCCCGGGAGGGACTGCGGCGACCGGACGACCGGGCGATGCTACCGCCCCGGCCGCCCGCTCCGCGCAGGCCCCGCTTGACCGAACACTCGTTCATGGCGAGCATGGCCAGCATGGCCGAGGAGCGGGCGGGGCGGGGCGGTAGCGGGCGGTCCCGCCTTGGCACCGCGGGCGGGCGGACCGGCGCCGTGCCGCCCACCCGGACCGGCGCCCAGCCGCCCACCCGGGCAGGCCCGGTGCCGCCTACCCGGACTGGCCCGGTGCCGCCCACCCGGACTGGCCCGGTGCCGCCGGCCCCGACCGGCGAGGTCGTCGTCGGCGGCGCGCCCGTGCCCGACGCCGACCTCGAAGCGCTCCGGGTGCTCCACGCCGACCTCGACTCCTTCTACGCCAGCGTCGAGGTGCGGAAGGACCCCGGCCTGGCCGGGCGCCCGCTGCTGGTCGGCGGCGTCGGGCCGCGGGGCGTGGTCACCTCCGCCTCCTACGAGGCCAGGGCGTTCGGGTGCCGCAACGCGATGCCGATGGCGCGTGCCCGGGCCATGTGCCCGCAGGCGGTCGCCGTGCCGCCCGACTTCGCCACCTACCGGCGCTACTCGAGCCGGGTGATGCGGGTCTTCCGGGACGTCACCCCACTGGTCGAGCCGCTCTCCCTGGACGAGGCGTTCCTCGACGTGGGCGGGGCGCGCCGGCTGCTCGGCGACGCCGTGCGCATCGCCCGCCTGCTCCGGGCCCGGGTCGCCGCCGAGACCGGCCTGCCGCTGACGGTCGGCGTGGCCGGCAACAAGTTCCTGGCCAAGCTCGCCTCGACCAGGGGCAAGCCGGACGGGCTGCTGGTCGTGCCGCCCAGCCGCGCCCTCGACTTCCTCCACCCGCTGCCCGCTGACGCCCTCTGGGGCGCCGGGCACGCCACCATCGACCGGCTCGCCCGCTACGGCCTGCGCACCGTCGGGGAGGTGGCCAGGACCCCGCGGTCGACCCTCGAGCGCATGCTCGGCCAGGCGCAGGGCGGCCATCTGGCCGAGCTGGCGTGGGGCCGGGACCCGCGCGCGGTGGTGCCCTTCGAGTCGGCCAAGTCGGTTGGGTCCGAGGAGACCTTCGCGGTCGACGTCGACGACCCCGTGGTCCTGGCCCGCGAGGTGCTGCGCTGCGCGGTCCGGGTCGGGCGGCGCCTGCGCGAGTCCGGCCTGGCTGGCCGCACCGTCACCCTCAAGCTCCGCTT
Organism: Actinomycetes bacterium; assembly: GCA_036000965.1. Lineage (NCBI taxonomy): Bacteria > Bacillati > Actinomycetota > Actinomycetes > Actinomycetes bacterium. The sequence continues at coordinate 63,301 of DASYUT010000188.1, read as the reverse complement.
CGCCGACTTCAGGACCATCACCCGCTCGCGCACCCTGGCCGGCGTCACCGACACCGACGCCGAGATCCACGAGGTCGCGGCCGACCTGCTGGCCCGGCTCCGGCTCGGGCGGCTGCCCGTGCGCCTGGTGGGCGTGACCGTCAGCAACCTCACTGACGGCGGGGCGCCGACCCAGCTTCAGCTCGGCCGGGAGCGGCCCGGATGGCAGGCGGCCGTCCGGGCCGCCGACGCGGTGCGGGCCCGCTTCGGCGACCGCGCCGTCGACCTCGCCTCGCTGGCCGCCGAGGCTCCCGCCGAGGCGTTCGGGGAGGCCCGGGAGGCGCCGCGGGTCCGCCGCGACCCGCTCGAGGAGCCCGGCGGGGAGCCTGGGTAGCGGGGCCGCCGAGCCCGGCGGGGGACCTGGGTAGCGGGGCCGCCGAGCCCGGGGGCCCGGGTAGCGGGCTCGCCGACCACCACCGAGGCCCCGGCCACGTCCGCCGGGCGGCGGTCGCCCCGGTTCACCGGCTCCTGACGGGGAAATGCGACGAGCAGCCGACAACCGTCTGCAGCCGACAACCACCTGGCAGCTGACAACCATCTGGCAGCTGACAACCATCTGGCAGCTGACAGCCACCTGGCAGCTGACAGCCACCTGGCAGCTGACAACCACCTGGCAGCTGACAACCACCTGGCAGCTGACAACCCATCTGTTGGCGTGCCGCTGTTGTTGGCGACCGGGCCCCCGGGTACACTCGCTTTTGTCACCAAAGACCACGTCCGGGCGGAGCCTCGACATGCCCCTGTCCGAACACGAGCAGCGCATCCTGGCCGAGATCGAGCGGCGCCTGCTCGAGGAAGACCCCAAGTTCGCCCACCAGGTGGGCTCGACGTTCCGGGCCCACCTGTCACGGCGGCTGAAGCTGGCCGCCCTCGGCTTCCTCGTCGGCCTGGTCGTGCTCGTGGCGGGCTTCGCCAAGAACACCGGGCTCGGGGTCGCCGGGTTCGTGATCATGCTGCTGGCCATCGCCGAGTTCGTACGAACCCTCCGGCGCCGGTCCGCGGTCGACCGTGCCCCGGCCAGCCCGCCCACCCCGGCGGCGCCGCCGCCCAAACGGCGCTCGCCCGGCCGCAGCGTCGAGTCGCGGTGGGGCCGGCTCACCGAGCGTTGGCGCCAGCGCTGGGACGAGCGCGGCGGGCCGCCGCAGCCCTGATCCCGCCCTGGCCGCTCAGCGCCGCACAGCGAGGTCCCTGCGCTCGCTGTCGCGTGGGGACGCTGGCGGGCGGGGCATGATCGGCCTCGGCGCGAACAGGCTCCGCGGGCTCAGGGCGGCGATCAGCCGGCGGTTCCAGCCCAGCCGCGCGGCCAGCCGGGAGCGGGCCGCCCTGGCCAGGCGCCGGGCCTGGTGCGCCTGGTCCGGGCCGGTGGCCGGTCTTGCGGCGTACTCCGCGGTCACGTACAGCCCGGTGAGCTCCACCAGCGGCTCGGCGTCGGGGCCGTAGGCGGCCGCGACCCGGCTGGCGTAGGCGCTCGGAGTCTCCGCCGGCCGCCGGCCGATGCCGGCGTCGCCGGTCCAGGCGGTCACCTCGGCGTACGACTCGGCCACCGCGTCCCTGGGCTGGTGACCCGCCCGCCGCCTGGCCACCAGGTTGCGGACCGCCTTGACCGACGGCACCAGCAGCACGAGCAGGAGCACGGCGAGCGGGACCCGCACCGCGCGGCGCTCGAGCAGCCCCGGGCTGCGCCGGCGCCCGCCGAGTGCCGCGTTCCGTCGCTCCTCGAGCTCGTTGCGCTGGCCCGGGTTCAGGCGGTCGGCGCTGGTGGTCGCCGTGGTCGCCCCGGGGACCAGGATGGTGGTCGGCGCGCTCGCGATCTGCCGGCCGGCCGGGGTGGTGTAGGCGGGCACCTCGACCTGGTCGCTCCGCGGGGTCGGCTCGAACCGGACCCAGCCCACCTCGTTGAAGTAGATCTCCGGCCAGGCGTGGGCGTCGCGGGTGGTCACCTCCCACTTGTCGCCCACCTGCCGGCCCGGGGTGAAGCCGATCGCGACCCGGGCGGGGAGGCCGACAGCGCGGGCCATCGCCGCCATGGCCGAGGCGAACTGCTCGCAGTACCCGCGCTTCACGTCGAACAGGAACCTGGTGAGCTGGTCCTGGCCGGAGGTCAGCTCCGGCACGGTCAGGTCGTACTTGAAGTTGCGGCTCCGCAGGTAGTCCTGCAGGGCCAGGGCCTTCTGGTAGGCGCTCGGCTTCCCGTCGGTCAGTTCGTGCGCCTGGTCGTTGACCCGCTGGCTCAGGTTCTCGATCTCGGTGTAGCCCTCGCCCGGGGTGTCCTTGTACCTCTGGGGCCGTTCGAGGTCCTTGGCCTCGGGCAGCAGGATCCTCGACCTCACCTCGTACTTGAAGCCCTGCCGGAAGCGCCGCTTGGTGGTCAGGCTCCGGTTCACGGTGTTGCGCAGGATCGGCTGGCCGGCACGCAGCACCGCGACCGGCACGACGGCGGCGGGCAGGAACCCGTCCCCCCGGCCCGAGAGCTGCTCGATCTCGAACTTCTGGGTCAGCTCCCTGGCCGGGGCCCGGGGGTCCTGGTCGAGGTCGGACACGCCCGGAGTGAACGGGAGCACGTCGTCGGCCCGGCCCGACGTCCGCCACGTCGTCCCGTCGAACTGGTCGAGGGTGACCAGGCGCCAGTAGGTCCCCTCGACGGACCTGACCGTGAACATCGTCTCCTCCCGGCTGGCCCGCAGCCGGGTGCGCAGGGACACGAACGGGTTGATGGACACCGGCCCCTCGGCGTCGACGCCGGTGCGGTAGTCCAGCAGCGGCTCCCGGCCGTAGCCGGGCAGGACCCAGGGGACGGCCAGCGCGATCACGCCGGCGCCGACCGCGAGCCACCGCGCGGTGTTGGCGGCCGGGGTGGTCGGCAGGCGCCAGCCGCTGGCCGGGCGGCTGCGTGGGTTCGACACCCAGAGCCCCCAGGTCGCGAGCCGGGCCCGGCCCTCGGTGAGCAGCACGCCGGCCGCGCCGAGCAGGAACCACAGCGTGTACCAGGCCGGGCTCGAGTTGCGCACGATCGCGGGGAACACGAACAGGCCGAGGGCCGGGACCAGGGCGAGCAGCGGCTGCCTGGCCCGGAAGGTCAGGCCGTCCGCGGAGGTGGCCACCGCCCAGGCGCCCGCGCAGGTGAGCAGCAGGAACTCCCGGGTGACGACCACGGGCGCCGCCTGGTCGACCACGCCCTGCATGGCGACCCTGGTCGCGTCGGTCATCGCATGCCAGGTGGCCAGCGTCGGCACGACCACGAACAGCGTGTCGGGGAAGAGCAGCACACCGGCCACCACGAAGAACCCGGTCAGCATGGCCAGCAGGGAGACGGCCTGGCCGGCGCCGGCCCGGCGGAGCAGGGCGGCCAGGCCGAGGGCGGACACGATCGTCAGCCAGGTCGGCAGCCACCAGGCGTTGCTGGCGTAGATGCGGCCCAGCGACAGCGACGCGCCGGTCAGGAGGCCGGCGAGCGCGAGCGCCTGGGCGAGGTCGGTGCTGCGCGCCCCAGCGGTGCGATCAGGCGTTGCCATGGCTCTTCCAGTCGGTCGGTACGGATCATCGTCGCGGTGCGCCAGCCCGCCCGCTCGAGCATCAACGCGGCGCCCGCCCCGCGCGCGTCGGCCGCGGCCACGTCCCGGGCGGCCAGCCCGAGCCAGCTGTCGGGCCGCAGCAGCAGGCCCATGGCCCCGCCGAAGCCGAGGCGGCAGCGGGCCAGGGTGGCCGCCTCCTCGGGGGTGGGCACGGTGAGGACCGCGAGCAGCAGGCCCTCACCGGACAGGCGGGCGAGCTGGTCGGCCATGGGCACCAGGGAGCGCCCGCCGCTCGGCTCCACCGTGGCGAGGAAGTCGAGGATGGCCATGGCCTGGTCGGTCCCTGCCGGCGGGCGGACCTGGTGGCCGTCGTCGGTGAGCAGGGCCAGCTCGTAGCCGGAGCGGGCCAGCCGCACGGCCATCGAGGCCGCCGCCGACACCGCCCGCTCGAACGAGGCATGCTCGCCCTGGCCCCTGTGGGCGGAGCGGCGCAGGTCGACCGCGAGCTGGGCGCGCGCCCGCCAGGGCTGCTCCTCCTGGCGGATCATCAGCTCGCCGCGCTTGGCCGAGGAGCGCCAGTGGACCTTGCGCAGGTCGTCGCCGTCGCGGTACTCCCGGGTGGTGTAGAACTCCTCGCCCCGGGTGAACAGGCGGCGGACCCGGGCGGCCGACGCGCTGGCGAAGTCCCCGCCCAGGCCCGGCGGGGAGAGCGGCTCGACCCGGGGGTGGACGATCACCTCGGAGGTGCCCGCCAGCTCGCTGGTGGCCTGGGCCAGCCCGAACGGGTCGAGCAGGCGCAGCGACAGCGGGCCGATCACGTACCGCCCCCGGGCGAGCGCGGTCAGCTCGTAGCTCAGGGTCTCCCGGGCGCCGCCGCCGACGCCGGGCACCACGAACCGGGCGGCCGGCCCGAACTGGTAGGGGAGGTGGTCCTCGAGCAGGAGCACCCCGGTCTCGAGCCGGCTCGGGTTGTCGAGCCGCACGGTGACCGCGATGCGGCCGCCCACGGTGGTCCGCAGCGGCCGGACCGAGCGGGCCGAGGCCAGGCGGTAGTTGCCGAACCGGATGACCAGCCAGGCCCCGAGCGGCAGCACGAGCGCGCCGAGGGCGAGCATGAACAGCTCGGGCACGCCGGTGAGCAGCCCCGCGATCCACAGGGCGAGCGCGGCGGCGGCGAACCCGAACGCCCGCGGGGTGAAGGTCCGCCAGCCCATCGGCTCAGCCCTGGCCGCGCCCGCGGATGGGGATGGGCACGAACTCCAGCAGGTCGGCGAGCACGTCGGCGGTGTCCCGCCCGACCATCTGGGCCTCGGGGGCGAGGATGAGGCGGTGGGCGAGCACCGGCACGACCAGCGCCTTGATGTCGTCGGGCACGACGTAGTCGCGACCGTCGGAGGCGGCCGCCGCCCTGGCCGCCCGCAGCAGGGCGAGCGCGGCCCGGGGGCTCGCGCCGAGGGCGAGGTCGCCGTGGTCCCGGGTGGCCCGGCAGAGGTCGACGATGTACTTCTTGAGGCTGTCGGCCACGTGCACGGTCCGGCAGGCCTCGATCATCCCGGCGATCGTGGGGGCGTCGGCCACGGGCGAGATGTCGTTCAGGGTCGAAGCGCGGCCGTGGGTGTTCAGGATGTCGATCTCGGCCTCGCGGGTCGGGTAGCCGATCGAGAGCTGCAGCATGAACCGGTCGCGCTGGGCCTCGGGCAGCGGGTAGGTGCCCTCGTGCTCGATGGGGTTCTGGGTCGCGATGACCATGAACGGCACCCCGAGCTGGTAGGTCACCCCGTCCATGGTGACCTGGCGCTCCTCCATGGACTCGAGCATCGCGCTCTGGGTCTTGGGCGAGGCCCGGTTGATCTCGTCGCCGAGCACGACGTTGGCGAAGATCGCCCCTGGCTTGAACTCGAAGTCACCCCGCTCCTGGTTGTAGACGCTGACCCCGGTCACGTCCGACGGCAGCAGGTCGGGCGTGAACTGGATGCGCCGCACCGAGCAGTCGATCGAGCGGGCCAGGGCCTTGGCCAGCATGGTCTTGCCCACACCGGGGACGTCCTCGATCAGCAGGTGCCCCTCGGCCATGAGCGCGATCAGCGCGAGCCGGACGACCTCGGGCTTGCCCTCGATCACCCGCTCGATGTTGGCCCGGATCTTGTCGAAGGATCCTGCGAGGTCAGCCATGCCACCCGTGTCGGGGCGCGTCGTTGCCACCGGCCCGGCTCCTTTCCGCTGCGTTCGAGGACTCGATTGTAGAAGGGCTTCGCCGGTTACGAGTCGGATATCCTTTCGCTCGAGATGCCGAGCGCTCCCGAGACCAGAGCGAAGCTGCTGGCCGCCGCCAGGCAGGCCTTCGCCGACCTTGGCTACGGCAAGGCCAGGGTGGAGGACATCGTGAGCCGGGCCGGGGTGGGGCACGGCACCTTCTACGCCTACTTCCCGAACAAGCGGGCCGCGCTGGCCGCCCTCATCCACGAGAACGCGGCCACCCTGGTCGCGCTGGCCGAGCGGCCCTGGGGCGTGGGGGACGTACGGGCCAGCCTCAAGTCGGTGCTGTCGGGGCTGGCCGACCTGTACGACGCCGACGCCGACCTGATCGCCCTGTGGACCGAGGCGTCCATGGGCGACCCCGAGCTCGGGCGCGTGCTCGACGAGGTGCGGCGCCAGTTCGTGGCCCGGATCGCCCGCAACGTCGAGCGGGCGGCGTCCCAGGGGCTGACCCGGCCCGTCGACGCCCACACCGCCGCGACCGCGCTGGCCGCCATGGCCGAGCAGACGATGTTCCTGCGCGCCGTGCGGGCCGAGCCCCTGGACCGCGACCTCACCGTGGAGACCCTGGCCGACCTCTGGTACCACGCGCTCTACGTCGACCGCAGGGACTAGGGCCTGTCGACGCATCCGCCGAGTACCCCGGCCGTGGCACCGGCGCTGTTGGGGGGCGTGGGGGAGCGTGCCACCGAGCGAGCAGAAGCTGGCCGAGCGGGCCAGAGCCCAGCGGGAGCTGGCCGCGGGCCGAGGCGCGCTACCGGGCGCTGCTCGAGCACCCGGCGCCGAATAGGCGAGCGGTGCCCGCCGGAGCACTGGTTATACTTCTGACAGGTGTGACCACGGTACGGAGCGGGAGCGCACATGGAGCGAGCACTCGTCTTGAACGCCTCGTACCAGCCGATCTGTGTCGTGCCGGTGCGCCGGGCGGTCGTGCTCGTCCTCAAGGAGAAAGCCGACGTGCTCGTGCCCGGGGCGAGGCTGGTCCGGGGCGCCACCATCGCCGTCCAGGCCCCCAGCGTGATCCGGCTCCGCTACGTGGTGAAGGTGCCCTTCCGGGCCCGGGCCGGCCTGTCCCGGCGCGCGGTGTTCGTGCGCGACGACTACACCTGCCAGTACTGCGGCGCCCGGGCCGAGAACGTCGACCACGTCATCCCCCGCTCGCGCGGCGGCCTCCACGTCTGGGAGAACGTCGTGGCCGCCTGCCGGCGCTGCAACAGCCGCAAGGAGGACCGCCTGCCCCACGAGGCCGGCTTCCGCCTGCGCCGCGAGCCACGAGCGCCCAGGGAGACGCTCTGGATCGTGATCGCGGTCGGCCACATCGACCCCGGGTGGGCGCCCTACCTCGGCCTGGAGCCGGACGCGGCCCTGCCCGCCTGACCCGCGCCCGATCCAGATGCAACCCCGGCGAGGCGCTCGACCAGACGCTCCGCCGGCCGGCCCCGCCCACCGCGCCCGGCCGGCCCAGGCCGTGCTGGCCGCCCGCCGGGGGGTCGTCCGGGTGGCGCGGGCGCTCGCGCCCTGGGCGCTGCCGCTTGGCGTCGGCGCGGTCGGCGCCCTGCTGCTCGTCACCCTGCTCGGCAGGCAGGACGCCCGGGTCGGCCCGGCCACCGTGCGCCTGTCGGTCCACCCCGCCCTGAGCGGCTCGAGCCGGCTTGCCGTGCCGCCGTTCGGGTCGGTGTCGGCCCGAACCCACCTGGGCCTGGTCCAGTTCCGGGCCACCCTGGACGACGTCGACGTCCCCGCCCTGCGTGACGAGCTGGACGACGACGCGCCCGCCGGCGGGCTGCGCCGTCCCAGCCTCTCCGCGGCGCTGCTCCCGCTCGAGCAGGAGGCCAGGCGGGCTGCCCGCCAGTTCGTCGTCCGCCTCTGCCTGCTCGGCCTGCTCGGCGGGGTGGCCGCCACCCTGCTGTACGCCCGCCGTACCCGCGCGCGGCTGCTCCGCTGCGGGCTGGGCGGCGCCCTGGCCACGGCCGCGCTGCTCGTCCCGGCGCTGGCCACCTACGACATCGGCGCGTTCCGGGCGCCCCGCTACGAAGGCGCGCTGGAGTACGCGCCCGCGCTCATCGGCGACGCCCGGACCGGGCTGGACCGCCTGCGCACCCTGCGCGAGGAGATGGCCCGGATCAGCGAGAACCTCAACCGCGCCTACGACGCGCTCGGCAAGCCGGTACCGGTGCTCGGCGGCGCCACCGTGCGGGTGCTGCACGTCGCCGACGTCCACCTGAACCCCGCCGGCTTCGACCTCGCCCAGCAGCTCGCGACCAAGTTCGACGTCCAGGCGGTGGTCGACACCGGCGACATGGGCACCTGGGGCCTGCCCCCGGAGCGGAGCGTCACCCGCCGGGTCCGGGAGTTCAAGGTCCCCTACCTGTTCGTCAAGGGCAACCACGACAACGCCGCCATGGTCAAGGCGGTCGCCGCCAACCCCAACGCCCGGGTGCTGGACTCCTCGGCCACCGAGGTGGCCGGCATCCGCTTCTACGGGGTCGCCGACCCCGTGTTCTCACCCGGCCAGGGGTACCGGGTCCCGGCCTTCGACCGCCTCAAGGAGCAGCGCAGCGTCGTCGTGGGCGCCGCCCTGGACGGCCTCGCCGAGCGGCCCGACGTCCTGCTCGTCCACGACCCGAGGCTGGCCACCTACGCCCTCGGCCACGTCGCCACCGTGCTCGACGGGCACCTCCACGCCTTCCGAACCTCGCTGGTGAACGGCACCCGGACGCTCACCACCGGGACGGTGGGGGGCGCCGGCCCGGACGGGCTGCGGGCCAAGGAGCCGGTGCCCTACACCGCCCAGGTCATCCACTTCGACCCGGGGACCCGTCGGCCGGTCGCGGTGGACCGCATCACCGTGGGCGCGCTCGAGTCGTCGTTCTCGGTCGACCGCGAGCTGCTCCCGGAGGGCGGCACCGCCTTCACCCCGGCCCCGGTCGAGGTCCCCCCGGAGCTGCTGCCGGCGCCGCCGGCGGACCAGGTCACGGGCGGGCCGGCCCGCCGGCAGCCCCCGCTCGGCCTGCGCGGCCCCTCCGCCCGCTGAGCCCTGTTCCGCCCCCGCGGTGGAGTGGAGTGGAGAAACGGGCACTGGGTGGGCAAGCCTCGAACGCGCGTTCGCATTCGTTCATTTTGCCTGCTCAGAGCCATGAAAGAGCCGTCTCCAGGGGGTCCGTCCTGCGTTGACGGTGGATAGGCGGTGGAGTAAAGTGGCGGCCAGTGGAGGGGAGCGACCGCGGCGAGGGGGATGGCGGGGGTGTTCATTGGCACCTACGACCACTCCCTCGACCCCAAAGGCCGCGTGATCCTTCCGCGCAAGTTCCGCGACGAGCTGGGGCAGGACATGGTCTTCACCAAGGGCATCGAGCGCTGCCTCTACGTCTTTCCGCTGGCCGAGTTCGAGGCCTTCGCGGTCAAGTTGCGCACCCTGCCCCTGACCGAGCGCCCGAGCCGCGACTTCGTGCGCGTGTTCGTCGCCGGGGCGAGCCAGGAGAGCGCCGACGCCCAGGGCCGCGTGGTCATCCCGCAGCCCCTGCGGGAGTACGCCGGCCTGGCCAAGGACGTGGTCGTGGTCGGCCAGCTCTCCCGGATCGAGCTCTGGGACAAGGCCGAGTGGGAGCGGTACATCCCGGCCGCCCAGGCCACCTACTCCGCCGAGACCAACGCCCCCCACCTCGCCGAGCTGGGGATCTGATGGTCTTGACCGCCGAGGGCCACGTGCCGGTCATGCTCGACCGCTGCATCGAGCTGCTGCGGCCGCGTGCCGGCGGGACCTACGTGGACGCCACCCTCGGCCTCGGCGGCCACGCCGAGGCGGTGCTGGCCGCGAGCGCCCCGGGTGGGCGGGTGATCGGCCTCGACCGCGACCCGGACGCCCTGGCCGCCGCGGCTGCGCGCCTGGCCGGCGAGGGCGACCGGCTCACCGCCGTGGCCGCCTCGTTCGCCGACCTGGCCCGGGTCGCCGCCGACCTGGGCGTCGGCGCGGTGGACGGCGTCCTGTACGACCTCGGGGTCTCGTCGCTGCAGCTCGACCAGGCCCGCCGCGGTTTCAGCTACCGCGCCGAAGCGCCCCTGGACATGCGCATGGACCCCACCCAGGGCCCCACCGCTGCCGACGTGGTCAACACCTACCCGCGGGCCGAGCTGGCCCGGGTCCTGCGGGAGTACGGCCAGGAGCGCTTCGCGGGCCGCATCGCCCGGTTCGTCGACGACGCCCGCCGCCGCGCCCCCGTGCGCACCACCTCCGAGCTGGTCGAGCTGGTCAAGGCGGCGGTGCCGGCGGCGGCCAGGCGGACCGGCCCCCACCCGGCCCGGCGCACCTTCCAGGCGCTGCGGATCGAGGTCAACGGCGAGCTGGCCGCCCTGGCCGAGTCCCTGCCCCAGGCGATCGACCTGCTCGCCCCGGGTGGGCGCCTGGTCGTGCTCGCCTACCACTCGCTCGAGGACCGCATCGTGAAGCGGACGCTGGCAGGCGCCGCCGCCGGCGACTACTCGCCTCCCGAGCTGCCCGAGCACGTGGTCCACCGCACGCCCAGCCTGCGCCTGCTCACCCGCGGGCCCGAGACCCCCGGGGCCGGCGAGGTGGCCGCCAACCCGCGCGCCGAGAGCGCCAAGCTGCGCGCGGCCGAGAAGCTCGCCCCGAACAGCCCGAGCGGGGTGGCCGGCGACCCCCACGCCGGGACGTCACGACCCGACTTGCCAGAGGGGGCAGCATGAGCATGGCCGCAACTCGCGCAGCAAGACCGCGCCCGACGCCGCCGCTGCCAGAGCAGCCGCTCGCGCGCCGGCTGCGTGCCGTAAGGCCCGTCCGGCGCGTGCCGAGGCTGCCGTTCCTGCTGCTCACCGTGGCCATCATCGTGGCCGGGGTGCTCGGCCTGGTGTCGCTGAACGTCAGCGTGAACCAGCAGGCGTTCGAGCTGGCCCGCCTGGCCCGCGAGAACCGGGCCGCCGAGCAGCGCTACACCCTCTTGCAGGCCGAGGTCGACCGGCTCAAGGCCCCGGCCCGGATCGTGCGGGTGGCCACCCAGCGGGGCCTGGTCCCGGCTGGACGGCCCCGGCTGGCGACCTGGCCGGGCAGCCGCCCGGCCGGCAAGGACTCCCCGGGGGCGGCGACTTCCCCCGCCGCCCCCGGGGCGCACCAGGCGGGCGACGCGTCCGCGTGGGCCCAGGACCCGTTCCCGATCAAGCCCTACCTGGCTCAACCCTGACGCCGGTCCCCGGGGGCCACTTCCCCGGCTCCCGGGGACCGCTACGCCACACGGACCTGCCGCAAGGTCCCGCATTCGAGCAGCACCGTTCGGGGGGCGAACGGCCAGCAGCTGTACCCCCGCATGCACCGAGAGATGGGGGAGCCAGTGCAGAAGCAGCGACGAGGTCCCGTGCCTCGGGGGGTGCGGGTGCGCCGGCGGCGCTCGCGCCGGGCGACCGGCGCGAACCGGCTGCTGGTCGTGCTCGGCGCGACGGTGCTCGCCTTCCTCGCGATCTCTGGCCGGCTGGTCGTGCTGCAGGTGCTCGATGCCGGCCCGCTGGACCAGGCCGCGGCCAGGCAGCGCCTGCGCGCGGTCGAGCTGCCGGCCGACCGGGGCCGGGTCTTCGACCGCCACGGCGGCGACCTCGCCCTGTCGGTGGACGCCCGCACCGTCTACGCCCAGCCCCGGCTGGTGACCGACCCGGCCGCCAGCGCCCGCCGCCTGGCCCCGCTGCTGCGCCGCCCCGCCGCCGAGCTGCACAGGAAGCTCGCCTCCGGCAAGCCCTGGCTGTACCTGGCCAGGAAGATCCCGGTCGCCCGGGGCGCGGCGGTGGAGCGCCTCCGGCTGCCCGGGATCGGCGTGCTGAACGACACCGTCCGCAACTACCCGTCGGGCACGGTCGCCTCCCAGGTGCTCGGGTTCGTCGGCGACGACGGCCGCGGCCTGGCCGGCACCGAGCTGCAGTACGACTCCCTGCTGCGGGGCCGACCCGGCCGGCTGCTGCTCGAGCAGGACCCGGCCGGCCGGCCCATCCCGCAGGGCCACCGCTCGGTGGAGCCGGCGCAGCCCGGCACCGACGTGGTCCTCACCATCGACCAGCAGCTGCAGTTCGTGGCCGAGCGCTCCCTGTTCCTGGCGGTGCGCAGGTGGCAGGCCAAGGGCGGCTCGGTGGTGGTCCTCAGCCCCTCCACCGGCGAGGTCCTGGCCATGGCCAACGTGCCCGGCTTCGACCCCAACCGGTTCGCGGCGGCCACGCCCGACGCGGTCCGCAACCGGGCCGTGGAGAACGTGTTCGAGCCCGGCTCGACCAACAAGACGATCACGGCCGCGGCCGCGCTGGAGGCCGGCATCGTCACCCCGGGCACCCGCATGCTGGTCCCGTCGCGGATCGAGCTCTGCCCCGGGGTGAAGACCTTCCGCGACTCCCACGAGCACGCCACCGAGTCGATGTCGTTCGCGGACGTGGTGGCCCAGTCGTCCAACGTCGGCACCATCAAGGTCGCCGCCCGGCTCGGCGCCCAGCGGCTGGCCAGGGCCGAGCGCGCCTTCGGCTACGGCAGGCGCACCGGCGTGGACCTGCCCGGCGAGTCCGCGGGCATCGTCACCCCGGTGCGCGACTGGCGCTGCACCGACCTGGGGGTCAACGCGATCGGCCAGGGTGTGGCGGCCACCTCCCTGCAGATGGCGGGGGTCTACGCCGCGGTCGCCAACGGCGGCGTGCTCGCGCCCCCGTCGATCCTGCACGGCACGGTCGACCAGCGCGGGCGGTTCCAGCCGGTGGAGCGCAAGCCCGCCCGGCGGGTGCTGTCGGCCCGCACCGCCCACACCCTGACCCGCCTGCTCGAGGGCGTGGTGCAGGGCAAGGGCACCGGGACCGGGGCGGCCCTGGCCGACTGGTCGGTCGCGGGCAAGACGGGCACCGCGCGCGTGCCCAACCCGAAGGGGCGCGGCTACCTCCCGGGCGCCTACACGGCCTCCTTCATCGGCTTCGCGCCCGCCCAGCGCCCGGCCGTGGTCGTCGCCGTCGTGCTCGACCAGCCGGCCAAGGCGATCTTCGGCGGGGTGGTCGCCGCCCCGGTGTTCCGCGAGGTGGCCGGCTACGCCCTGGCCCGGCTCAAGGTGCCGCCGGACCGGCCGGTCCTCCCGCCTGAGGCGCGCGAGGCCACCGCGGACGCCGGGCCGTCCACCACGGGTGGGACGGCTGCCGCCGGCGGTCCCGGACCCGGGCCGGCCGGCGCGGCGCCGCCGCGACGACACGAACTGTGACCCGGGCGAGGCCACCGGGACATGGCGCGGATGCTAGGCTTTCGCGGGCCCACACCCTGGTGTCGGCCAGCGTTCTGCGGGGCCCGGCGTTCCCGCCGCCGGGCGCCCGGCCCTCCGATGCGGGTTCCCACGTTCATGACCTTGACGCCCAGGCGCGTCCCCCTCACCGCACTCGCCGCCGCCGTGCACGGTACCGTCCGGGGCGCCGGCGAGACCGCCGTCTCGGACGTCGTGCTCGACACCCGCAGGGTCATCCCTGGCGCGCTGTTCTGCTGCGTGCCCGGCGCGCGGGTGGACGGCCACGACCTGGCCCCGGCGGCGCGTGCGGCCGGCGCGGCCGCCCTGTGCGTGGAGCGGCCGCTCGACCTGGCCGCGCCCCAGCTCCTGGTCGGCTCGGTCCGGGCCGCGCTCGCGCCCCTGGCCGGCGCGTTCTACGGCCGGCCGTCGCGCCGCCTGGACCTGGTCGGCGTCACCGGCACCAACGGCAAGACCACCACCACCTTCATGCTGGAGGCGATCTTCCGGGCCGCCGGGCTCGTCCCCGGGGTCATCGGCACGGTCGAGGTGCGCGTCGGCCAGGAGCGCCGCCCGGTCGCCCACACCACCCCGGAAGCCCCCGATCTGCAGCGGCTGCTGGCCGAGATGGCCGACAGCGGCGTGCAGGCGGCGGCCATGGAGGTGTCCAGCCACGGCCTGGCCCAGGGCCGGGTCGACCAGACCCGCTTCCGGACCGCCGTGTTCACCAACCTCACCCAGGACCACCTCGACTACCACCCCGACCTCGAGGCGTACTTCCTGGCCAAGCGGAAGCTGTTCACCCGCGCGTTCACCGGGCTCGCGGTGGTCAACACCGACGACCCCTACGGGCGGCGCCTGGCCGGGCCGGACGGAGAGGTCCCGGTCGTCACCACCGGGACCGGCCCGGCGGCGGCCTGGCGGGCCTCGGCGGTCGACGCGTCGCTCGAGGGCAGCAGCTTCCGGCTCGACAGCCCGGCCGGGTCGCGCACGGTCCGGCTCCGCCTGGCCGGCCACTTCAACGTTGCCAACGCGCTCGGCGCCCTGGCCGCGGCCGACGCCCTCGGCATCGACCTGGACGCCGGCGTCGCCGGCCTGGCCGGCCTGGCCGGCGTGCCCGGCCGCTTCGAGCGGGTCGACGCCGGCCAGCCGTTCACCGTGCTGGTCGACTACGCCCACACCCCCGACTCGCTCGACAACGTCCTGCGGGCCGCCAGGGCCGTCACCGCCAAGCGGCTCATCGTGGTGTTCGGCTGCGGCGGCGACCGCGACCGGGCCAAGCGGCCGCTCATGGGGGAGATCGCCGGGCGCCTGGCCGACCTGGCCATCGTCACCTCCGACAACCCACGCTCCGAGCCGCCCGATGCGATCGTGGCCGAGGTGGCCGAGGGCGTCCGGCGCACCGCGGCGCCCGGCGCGTGGGCGGTCGAGGTCGACCGGCGCGCCGCGATCAGGCAGGCGCTCGCCGCCGCCGGCCCGGGCGACGCGGTGATCGTGGCCGGCAAGGGCCACGAGCAGGGCCAGGAGTTCGCCGGTGGGCATACGATCCGGTTCGACGACCGCGCGGTGGCCGCCGAGGAGCTCGACCGCCTGGCCGGCCAGGCGAGCGGGGGCGGCCCGTGACCAGCCCCACCGCACCCGCCCGCACCCGTCCTGGACCTGCACCAGCTGCGAGCGGGGGCGGCCCGTGATCAGCCTCACCCTGGCTGAGGTGGCCGTCGCGGCCAGGGGCGCGGTGTGCGACGCCGACCCTGCGACGCTGGTCACCGGTCTGTCCACCGACTCCAGGGAGACCTCCCCGGGCAGCCTGTTCGTCGCCCTGCGGGGCAGCCGCACCGACGGTGCCCGCCATGCCGGCCAGGCCCTCGTCGCCGGTGCCGTGGCCTGCCTGGCGCGCCCCGGCGCGGTCACCGGGGGCCCTCGGGTCGAGGTCGCCGACCCGCTCGCCGCGCTGGCCGCGGTGGCCGGCGAGGTGCGCGCCCGGTCGGGCGCCCGGGTCGTCGGGATCACCGGCTCGGTCGGCAAGACCACCACCAAGGACCTGCTCGCCGCCGTCCTGGCCACCCGCTTCGAGACCGTCGCCAACCTGGCCTCGTTCAACAACGAGGTGGGCCTGCCCCTCACCCTGGCCCGGCTGGAGCCCTCCACCGAGGCCCTCGTGGTCGAGATGGGCGCCCGCGGCCCCGGCCACATCGCCATGCTCGCCCGGCTGGCGCGCCCGGGTGTCGGCGTCGTCCTCAACGTCGGCGAGGCCCACGTCGGGCTGTACGGCTCCCGGCAGGCCGTCGCAGAGGCCAAGGCCGAGCTGGTGGTGGGGCTCCCGGGCGACGGCGTGGCCGTGCTGAACGCCGACGACCCGCTGGTGGCCGCCATGGCCGCGCGGACCGCGGCCCGGGTCGTGACCTTCGGCCTGGGTGCCGGCGCCGACGTGCGTGGCGAGGGGGTGGAGCTCGACGGCCAGGGCCGGGCCGTGTTCCGGCTGGTCGCCGGGGGCGTGGGCGCCGACGTCGCCCTGCCCGTCGTGGGGGAGCACCTGGTCTCCGACGCGCTCGCCGCCGCGGCCGCCGCCGGCGTGCTCGGCATGGGCCCGGAGGAGGTCGCGGCCGGGCTCGGCAAGGCCAGCCTGTCGCCCGCGCGGATGCAGGTGACCCGACGGGCGGACGGCCTCACGGTCATCAACGACGCCTACAACGCCAACCCGACCTCGATGGCGGCCGGGCTCAAGGCGCTCGCCGCCGCCGGCAGCGGCGGCCGGCGGACCGTGGCCGTGCTCGGCGAGATGGCCGAGCTGGGCGACACCGCCCTGGCCGAGCACGACCGCATCGGCCGCCTGGTTGCCCGGCTCGGCATCGACCGCCTGGTCGGGGTGGGCGAGCTCGGCCAGGTGATCGTGCGCGCGGCCCGCATGGAGGGCATGTGGCCCGAGGAGGCCGTGGCGGCCGCCGACGCCGACGCCGCCCTGGCCGCCGTCGAGCAGGCGCTCGGCACCGGCCCGGGCGACGTCGTCCTGGTCAAGGCGAGCCGGGTGGTCGCCCTGGACCGGGTCGCCGAGCGCCTGCTCGACGGGCCGGGCGGGAGCGGCTGACGTGGTCGGCATCCTCATCGCCGCCGCCGTGGCCCTGGCCGTCGGGCTGGTCGGCACCCCGCTCGCCATCCGGACGTTCCGGCACCGCGAGCTCGGCCAGCTCATCCAGGTCGACCTGCCCGACTCCCACCAGACCAAGCGGGGCACCCCGACGATGGGCGGGACGGTGATGATCCTCGGCGCGGTCGTCGGCTACGTGATCGTCCACTTCTTCATCAGGGTGCCGTTCACCCCCGGCGGCCTCATGGTGATGATCACCATGGTCGCCCTGGGCGCGGTCGGTTTCGTCGACGACTACCTGAAGATCCGCAACCAGCGCAGCCTCGGCCTGACCAAGACGGCCAAGTTCGCCGGGCAGGCGCTGGCCGCGGTCGGGCTGGGCATGGGCGCCTGGTACTGGGCCGACGCCTGGCGGGGCGTCTCGTTCATCCGGCCCCTTGCCGGGACCGCCCTGCCCCTCGTCCTGTTCCTGATCTGGGTCTTCCTGATCGTGTCGGCGACCTCCAACGGCGTGAACCTGACCGACGGCATGGACGGGCTCGCCTCTGGCTCGACCGTGCTGGTGGTCAGCGCCTATGTGGTGATCGCCTTCTGGCAGTTCCGCCACTCCTGCTTCGCGCCGCCCCTGAACGCCGCCGGCTGCTACCGCGTCCAGTCCACCGAGTCGCTGGACCTGGCCGTGGCCGCGGCCGCGATGATGGGCGCGACCGCCGGCTTCCTGTGGTGGAACGCGCCCCCGGCCCGGATCTTCATGGGCGACACCGGCTCGCTGGCGCTCGGCGGCACCCTCGCCGCGCTCGCCCTGTTCACCAACACCCAGCTCCTGCTCGCCGTGCTCGGCGGGATCTACGTGGTGGAGACCCTGTCGGTGATCCTGCAGATCGCCTCGTTCCGCATCCTGCACCGCCGCGTGTTCAAGATGGCCCCCATCCACCTGCACTTCGAGCTGTCGGAGTGGCCCGAGTTCACCGTGATCGTGCGGTTCTGGATCCTCGCCGGGCTGGCCGTGGCCTTCGGCCTCGGCCTGTTCTACGCCGAGTTCATCGCCCAGGGGGGGACCAGTGGCTGAGCCGCGGCTGTTCTCCGTGTCGGGCTGGCCAGGTCGCCTGAAGCGCGACTGGCCCGACCGCTGCTCGCCGGAGTGGTTCTCGGGGCTGCCCGTGCTCGTGGCCGGCCTGGGCCGGTCCGGGCGGGCGGCCGCCAGGCACCTGGCCGAGTTCGGCGCCGACGTGACCGCCTGCGACGACGCCGTCCGCCTCGAGGTCGGCGACCTCGACGCGCTCGGGGTCAGGACCCACCTGGGGCCGGGCGCCGTCGACCTGCTCGAGGGGCGCCAGCTCCTGGTCGTCGCCCCCGGGCTGCCCGAGCGCCACCCGGTGATCCAGGCCGCCCTGGCCGCCGGCGTCCCGGTGTGGAGCGAGGTCGAGCTGGCCGCCCGCGTCGCCGGCTCCCCGATGGTCGGGGTCACCGGCACCAACGGCAAGACCACCACCACCGAGCTGGCCGCGGCCATGCTGGCCGCGACGGGCCTCGCCACCGTGGCGGCCGGCAACCTGGGCCTGCCCCTGGTCGACGCCGTGCTGGCCAAGCCGCGGCCGGACGCGGTCGTGGTCGAGCTGTCCAGCTTCCAGCTCCGCTTCTGCCACACCTTGCACCTGGCCGCCGGGGCATGGCTGAACCTCGCCCCCGACCACCTCGACTGGCACCCGGACCTGGACGCCTACGCGGTGGCCAAGGCGCGGGTGTGGGCCAACCAGAGCGGCGGCGACTGGTCGCTCTACGCGGCCGACGAGCCCGAGGTGGCCGCCTGGGCCGCGCACGCCTCCGGCCGGCCGGTACCGTTCACCACCGGCCGGGCCGAGCCCGGCGGGCTCGGGGTCGAGGCCGGCATCGCCGTGTCCAAGGTCCCCGGGCTCGAGGGCGGCCTGTGGCGGGTTGCCGCCCTGCGCCTGCCCGGCCGGCACAACCTGGCCAACGCGCTCGCCGCCTCCGGGCTGGCCCTCGCCCTCGGCGCCCACCCCGCCGCCCTGGCCAGGGCGGTTGCCGCCTTCCGGGCCGGGCCGCACCGGCTGGCCAAGGTGGCCGAGGTGCGCGGGGTGACGTTCGTGAACGACTCCAAGGCGACCAACCCGCACGCCGCCCAGCGCGCCATCGCCGCCTTCCCCCGGGTGGTCTGGGTCGCCGGGGGCCGTAACAAGGGGCTCGGGTTCGACGAGGTGGTTGCCTCCGGGCTCGACCGGCTGGTCGGGGTGGTGCTGCTCGGCGAGGCCGCCGGCGAGCTGGCCGGCGCCCTCGAGCGGGCCGGCTTCGCCGGCCCGGTGGTGCGCGCCGCCTCGATCGGCGAGGCCGTGACGGTCGGGTTCGGCCTGGCCGAGCCGGGCGACACCGTGCTGCTCGCGCCGGCCTGCGCCAGCCAGGACATGTTCACCGACTACGCCGAGCGCGGCGACGCGTTCGCGGCCAGCGTGGCCCGGCTGGCCCAGCGGCACCGGGAGGGGGGCGGCGGCCATGGCGCCCATCGCGGTCCCTGACGGGCTCGCCCGCGCCCTGGCCGCGCGCCGGGGGCGGCGGCCCACCCCGGCGTCCGGGTCCAGCTACTACCTGCTGCTCGCGGTGGTCGGCACGCTGCTCGCGATCGGCTTGGTGATGGTGTTGTCGTCCTCCTCGGTGATGGCGTTCGCCAAGACCGGCGACTCCTACGTCTACTTCAAGAAGCAGGCGACCTGGGCGGTGGCCGGGGTCGCGGTGATGCTCGCGGTCAGCTGGATCGACTACCGGCGCTGGCGGCGGCTTGGCGCGCCCCTGCTGGTCCTGTCGGCCGGCATGCTGGTGTTCGTGCTGGTGCACCCGAGGGGAGTCTCCGCCTACGGCTCGACCCGGTGGATCGCGGTTGGCGGGCTCACCTTCCAGCCGGCCGAGTTCGCCAAGCTCTCCCTGCTGCTGTTCTCGGCCGACGTGCTGGTCCGCAAGGAGCGCCTGCTCGGCGACGTCCGCCACGTGCTCGTGCCGGTCGTCCCGGTCATGCTCCTGCTCGCCCTGCTGGTCCTGGCCGAGCCCGACCTCGGCACCACCATGCTGCTCTGCTCGATCGCGTTCAGCCTGCTGTTCCTGGCGGGGGCGCCGGTCGCCGTGCTCACGGGGCTCGGCCTCCTCGGCCTCACCACCGCCTACGCGACCCTGCGCGGCTACCAGCGCGCCCGGCTGACCTCGTTCCTGGACCCCGGGGCCGACTACCAGGCCGCCGGCTACCAGCTCATCCAGGGCCGCCTGGCCCTCGGCTCGGGCGGGCTGCTCGGGGTCGGCCTGGGCCAGTCGTACGCCAAGTGGTCGTTCCTGCCCAACGCCCACACCGACTTCATCTTCGCGATCATCGGCGAGGAGCTGGGCCTGGTCGGCAGCCTCGCGGTCATCGCCCTCTTCGTCACCCTGGCCTACGCCGGCGTGCGGGTGGCCAGGCGTGCCCACGACTCGTTCGGCCGCTACCTGGCCGGCGGCATCACCGTCTGGATCATGGTCCAGGCGCTGGTCAACATCGGCGCGGTGGTCGGCGTGCTGCCCATCACCGGGGTGCCGCTGCCGCTGGTGTCGTCCGGAGGCTCCAGCATGCTCGTGCTCCTGGCCGCGGTCGGCATGCTGCTCAACGTGGCCAGGCAGGAGGCTTGGCGGTCGCGGGCGGCGGTGGTCGCCACGGCCGCGCCGGCCGACCGCCGCGGCCGCCGCCGTCCCGCGGCGGGCTCGCCCCGCCGCGCCCCGGCCGGCGCCCGCCCGGGCGACGGCGGCCGGCCGGCAAGGCCGCCCGCGCGTGATGGTGGGGCACGCCAGACACCGGCCCAGAAGGCGAGGGCGGACGCAGCCCGGGCACCGGCCCGGCCCGGTCCCCAGCCGACCGCGAGGCGGCCGCCCCGCCCCCCGGGCGATCGCCGCAGGAGGTACCAACATGACACCTGACTCCAACCGCCCACCGGCCACCCGCGCCGCCAGGCGCGGCGGCCCCCGGGTGCTCGTGGCGGCCGGAGGGACCGGCGGCCACGTCGTGCCCGGCCTGGCCGTGGCCCGCACGATCCTCGAGCGCGAGCCGGCCGCCACCGTGACCTTCGCGGGCACCTCGCGGGGGATCGAGACCAGGGTCGTGCCCGAGGCCGGCTACGCCCTCGACCTCCTGCCGGTGCTGCCCCTGTCGCGCCGGCTGTCGCTCGAGACCGTCCTCGCGCCGTTCGCCGCGCTGGCCGGCACGGTAGCCGCCTGGCGGCTGATCCAGCGCCGCCGGGTCGACGTGGTCGCCGGCATGGGCGGCTACGTCACCCTGCCCGTGGCCGTGGCCGCCCGGCTGGCCGGAGTGCCGGTCGTGCTCCACGAGCAGAACGCCGTGGCCGGCCTGGCCAACAAGCTCGCGGTCCGGGTCGCCAGCCGGGTCGCCCTCGGGGTGGCCGAGGCGGCCAGGGCGTTCCCAGCCGGCAAGACGGTGGTGGTCGGCAACCCGGTCCGGCCCGAGCTGCTCCGGCTCGACCGGGCCGCCCTGCGCACCGAGGCACTGGCAGCCTTCGGCCTGGAGCCCGGCCGGCGCACCCTGCTGGTGTTCGGCGGCAGCCAGGGCGCCCGCCGGGTCAACCAGGCGGTGGTGGCCGCCACCGCGAGCTGGCCCCACCCGTGGGGCATGCAGGTCCTCCACGCCTGCGGGCGCCGGGACGAGGCTGCGGTGCGCGAGGCCTGGCAGGCCGCCAACCCCGAGGCACGCGGCCTGGTCGTCCGGGTCACCCCCTTCGTCGACCGCATGGACCTCGCCTATGCCGCCGCCGACCTCGCCCTCACCCGGGCCGGCGCCATGACCATGGCCGAGCTCACCGTGGTCGGCATGCCGGCCGTGCTGGTGCCCCTGCCCCACGCCACCAACGACCACCAGCGGGGCAACGCCCGGGCCGCCGCCGATGCCGGCGGCGCGCTGGTCGTCGAGGACGGCGACCTCGACGGCCCGGCCCTGGCCGCCGCGGCCGCGCCGCTGCTCTCCGACCCGGGCACCCTCGCCCGCATGGGCCGGGCCATGCTCTCGCTCGCCCACCCCCGGGCCGCCGAGGACATGGCCTCCCTCGTGCTCGACGCGCTGCCCGCCGGCCGCCGCCCCGCACCGCGGTCCCTCGGCGGCGGGCGGGGGCCGCAGCCACCACCTGGCCCGGGCCAGGACCAACAGCCGGGCCCGCGCCCGGACCAACAGCCGGGCCCGCGCCCGGACCAACAGCCGGGCCCGCGCCCGGACCGGCGGCCGGGCACGGACGCGGACCGGCAGCCGGGCACGGGCCCGGACCAACAGCCGCGCCCGGACCGGCGGCCGGGGGCGGACGCGGACCGGCCGCTCGCCAGGCCGGGCCCCGCAACCGACATCGCCTCCACCCAGGAGTTCGTGGGCTGGTTCCAGGGCGGCGACCAGACCGACCCCGGAGGCCGGCGGTGACCCCCGGACCCGGGCAGGCACCCCACGACGACGCAGTGCCCGCCGTCGACCTGGACGCGGCGCCCCGGCGGGTGCACCTGATCGGCGTGGGCGGCGTCGGCATGAGCGGGCTGGCGCGCCTGCTGCTGGCCCGTGGCCACGCCGTCACCGGGTCCGACCAGAAGGAGTCGGCCGCGCTCGCCACCCTGCGCGAGCTCGGGGCCGACGTGTGGGCCGGGCACGACGGGTCCCGGCTCGGCCGTCCGGACCTGGTGGCGGTCTCGACCGCGATCCGGGCCCAGAACCCCGAGCTGGTCGCGGCGGCGCTGGCCGGCGTGCCCGTGGTGCGCCGGGCCCGGCTCCTCGCCATGCTGATGGCCGGCCAGACCGCGCTGGTGGTGGCCGGCACCCACGGCAAGACAACCACCACCGGGATGGCCACGGTGATCCTCCAGGAGGCCGGGTTCGACCCTTCGTTCGCCGTGGGCGGCGACTTCAAGTCGACCGGGGCCAACGCCCAGGCCGGCACGGGCCGCCACTTCGTCGCCGAGGCCGACGAGTCGGACGGCTCGTTCCTGGAGCTGTCGCCGGCGGTGGCCGTGGTCACCAACGTCGAAGCCGACCACCTCGACCACTGGGGCAGCCTCGAGGCCATCCAGGCCGGCTTCCGGCAGTTCGTCGCCCTGCTCCCACCCGACGGGACCGCGGTGCTCTGCGCCGACGACCCCGGCGCGCTCGCGCTCGCCGGGGACGCGCCCTGCCCGGTGGTCACCTACGGTCTCGGTCCCGGCCCCGACGTGCGGGCGGCCGGCGTGGCCGCCGACGGCGCCGGCTCGCGCTTCACCGTGACGGCCGGGGGCGAGGAGCTCGGCCGGGTCCGCCTGCTCGTGCCCGGCCGCCACATGGTGGCCAACGCACTCGCCGCCATCGCCGCCACCCGCGTCCTGGGCGCGCCGTTCGGGGCCGCGCAGGCCGCCCTGGCCGGCTTCACCGGCGCGGCCAGGCGCTTCCACCTCCGCCACGAGCTGGGCGGGATCACCGTGGTCGACGACTACGCCCACCACCCGACCGAGGTGGCGGCGACCCTGGCCGCGGCCCGGCTCGGTCAGTGGGCCCGGGTCGTCGCGGTGTTCCAGCCCCACCTGTACTCGCGCACCCGGGTGTTCGCGAACGAGCTCGGCCAGGCCCTGTCCGTGGCCGACGTGCTGCTGGTCACCGACGTGTACGGGGCGCGCGAGGACCCCCAGCCTGGCGTCGACGGCGCCCTCGTGGTGGCGGCCGCGCTCGAGGCCCGGCCGAGCCTGGACTGCGCCTACGTGCCCGACCGCAGCGAGCTCGCCAAGCACGTCGCCGCCGTGCTGCGCCGCGGCGACCTGCTGCTCACCCTCGGCGCCGGCGACATCACCACGCTGGCCGACGAGGTGGCCGAGCTGCTCCCGGCCAGCCCCCGGGCTGCAGCCGGAGCGCCACCGCCACCCGCCAGGCCCGGCCCGGGCCACGACCCCGAGGGTCCGGGATGAGCCTGCCCAGGCGCTGGCAAGGCGCGAGCGTCGCCGGTCCCGGGCAGCCGCCCGGTCCGGAGGATGCCTCGAGGGTGCCCGGCCCGGGGGGTGCCTCGGGGCTGCCCGGCCCGGGGGGTGCCTCGGGGCTGCCCGGCCCGGTCGACGCCGCGGCCCTGGAGGAGGCCTGGGCGCTGCTGTCGGTGCGCTGCCCGGGGCGGGTGCGGCGCGACCTCGCGCTGGCGCCGCTCACCACGTTCCGGCTCGGGGGGCCGGCCCGGCTGTTCCTGCGGGCCGAGCAGGTCGCCGACCTGGCCGCCCTGGCCGCGACCCTGGCCGAGGTGCCGCTGCCCCTGCTGGTCGTCGGGCGCGGCTCCAACATGCTGGTCGCCGACGCCGGCTGGCCAGGCGTCGCGCTCCACCTCGGGCAGCGGTTCCGCGGCATCCGGATCGAGGGCGAGGAGCTCGAGGCGGGCGGGGCCACGCCGCTGCCCAGCGTGGCGTCCCGCTCCGCGGCGGCCGGGCTCGGCGGCATCGCCTTCGCCGTGGCCATCCCGGGCAGCGTCGGTGGCGGCGTCCGCATGAACGCCGGCGCCCACGGCTCGGAGCTGGCCGACCGGCTGGTCTGGGCCGAGGTGGTCCCGCTGGCCGGCCCGTCGGCGGGGGAGCCGGAGCGGATGGAGCCGGACGAGCTCGGCTTCGGCTACCGGCGCTCGGCCCTGCCGGCGGGCGCGGTGGTGACCGCGGCCCGGTTCGCGCTCCATCCGGCCCCCGAGGCCGAGGTGCGGGCCGAGATCGACGAGGCGCGCCGCTGGCGGCGCGACAACCAGCCCGTCAACCAGCCCAACTGCGGCAGCGTGTTCGCCAACCCGCCCGGGACGGCCGCCGGCCGGGTGGTCGAGCAGCTCGGCCTGAAGGGGGAGCGGCGCGGGGGCGCCCGGGTCAGCGAGGTCCACGCGAACTTCATCGTGGCCGCCGAGGGCGCCACCTCGGCGGACGTGCTGGCGCTCATCCGGCTCGCGCAGCGCCGCGCCCGCGACGAGCTGGGCATCTCCCTGCGCACCGAGGTGCAGCTCGTCGGCGACTTCGACGCCCCTGCCGCGGAGGTCGAGCGTTGACCTCGCAGCGGACCAGGGGCCGGCCGCCCGACGCGGCCGCCGGCCAGCGGACCCCGGGACCGGCCGGGCGGGCGGCCGCCGACCGCCGCATCATCGAGCGCCGGCGCCAGGTCGCCGCCGACCGGGTCCGGCGCCGCCGCCGGCAGCTCGCCGGCGGCGTGGGCGCGATCCTGCTCGCGGTCGGCGTCGTCAAGCTCGTCGACTCCCCGCTGTTCTCGCTCACCTCGGTCACGGTGCGGGGGACCGCCGCCCTGACCCCAGCCCAGGTCATCGCCGCCTCCGGGGTCCGACCCGGCCAGCCCTACCTCGCCATGGACCCGGGCGCGATCCGCCGCCGGGTCGAGACCCTGCCCCGGGTCGCGCGAGCCGAGGTGCGTCGCGACTACCCGTCGAGCCTGCGCATCACCGTGGTCGAGCGCCGGCCCACGGCCACCATCAGCGCCGGGGGCCACTGGTGGCAGGTGGCGGCCGACGGGACCGTGCTCGACGCGGGCGCGGCCCGGCCAAAGGGCATCCCGTTCGTGGCCCACGTGCCCGTGCCCCCGGGGCTCCGCCCCGGCACCAGGCTCCCGGCCGGCGGGCCGCTCGCCAATGCCGTCGCCGCGCTCGGTGGGCTCCGCCCGGAGCTGGCCAGGCTCGTGACCGGGGTCGAGGCCCGCTCCATCGACAGCCTCGAGTTCCAGCTGCGGGGCGGCTCGCGGGTCCTGTACGGGCTCGCCGAGGCGCAGCCGGCCAAGGACGCGGCAGCCCTGCTGCTGCTCGGCAAGCTCTCACGGCAAGGAAGGGAGGTGCTGCTGGTCGACGTGCGGAACCCGTCCGCGCCAACGGTTACCCAGGGAAGGACGCCGAGGGTGGTTGACCGGCCTCCGGGCCACCGGTAGCATCCGCCGCGACTTGAGGTTGACATAACGGTGAACCTTAAGTAGAGGCTGAGGCATAGGTGCAGAGTCCCTGCCGACCTGAACGCCGCTCAGCGGTCACGGACCGTGGCGGTGGCATCGGGGAAGCGGGCACACTGGCTGCGGGGGTCCCCTCGGCAACTCCCCCTCTTTCCCTGGTCCTCGGCGCCGGGTGGTGCGGCGGATGCGGGCTGGCCGGCGCGGTCCCGACGAGTACGACCGCGAAGGGACGAGAACGTCCGGGAACCGGGCGAAGGAGGACGATCGAATGATGGCGGCGCCGCAGAACTACCTGGCCGTGATCAAGGTGGTCGGGATCGGGGGCGGCGGCGTCAACGCCGTCAACCGGATGATCGACGCAAGCCTCAAGGGCGTGGAGTTCATCGCGGTGAACACCGACGCCCAGGCCTTGCTCGCCTCCGACGCCGACGTGAAGCTCGACGTCGGCCGGGAGCTGACCCGAGGGCTCGGCGCGGGGTCCAACCCCGAGGTGGGCCGGCAGGCCGCCGACGACCACGCCGAGGAGCTCGAAGAGGTGCTCAAGGGCGCCGACATGGTGTTCGTCACCGCGGGCGAGGGGGGCGGCACCGGCACCGGGGGCGCCCCGGTGGTCGCCCGCCTCGCCAAGGCCCAGGGAGCGCTCACCATCGGCGTGGTCACCAGACCGTTCGCGTTCGAGGGCCGGCGCCGCTCGGCCCAGGCCGACCAGGGCATCGAGCGGCTCAAGGCCGAGGTCGACACCCTCATCATCATCCCCAACGACCGCCTCCTCCAGGTGGCCGAGCGGACCACCTCGATGCTCGATGCGTTCATGCTGGCCGACCAGGTGCTCCTCCAGGGGGTGCAGGGGATCACCGACCTGATCACCATCCCCGGCCTGATCAACCTCGACTTCGCCGACGTGCGGGCCACGATGCGCGAGGCGGGCACGGCCCTGATGGGCATCGGCCAGGCCCGCGGCGAGGACCGCGCGGTGGCAGCGGCCCAGCAGGCCATCTCCTCGCCGCTGCTCGAGGCGTCGGTCGACGGGGCCAGGGGCGTGCTCCTCAACATCTCCGGCGGCAGCGACCTCGGGCTGTTCGAGGTCAACGAGGCCGCCGAGGTGATCGCCTCGGCGGCCCACCCCGACGCCAACATCATCTTCGGGGCGGTCATCGACGACGCCCTCGGCGACGAGGTCCGCGTCACCGTGATCGCGGCCGGGTTCGACCGTACCAAGGAGGCCGAACCGGAGCCGGCCCCGCCTGTGGCCAGGCCCACCAGGGCCGAAGAGGAGAGCGTGTGGCCGAGCGCCGGGTCCCGCCGGGTCGAGGAGCACCGCCCGCCCGAGCCCCCGAGCCGCGAGCCGCCCCGCAGGCCGGCCCTGGACAGCGATGACGACCTCGACATCCCCTCCTTCCTCAAGCGCTGAGCGGGGCGCGCCCACCCCTGCGGCCCCGGCGCCGGCGGGGGTGCCGACGCGTCCGGCGCCCCCCGCCCCAAGCCTGGTCTGGCGGCCGGCACCGCCCGCCCCCACTCCGGAGAGCACCGGCACCTTGCCCGCGGCCGGGCCCGTCCCAGCCCCAGAGGCCGCCGGAGCCCCAGAGGCCGCCACGACCTTGCCCGCGGCCGGGCCCGTCCCGGCTGGAGGCGCCGGCCCGTCCGGCCAAGCGGCATGGCCGGCGTGGCCGCCCGTGCTGGTTGCCGAAGACCTGCTCGAGCACGGCGTGGTCGCGGCCTTCACGTCCCGCGCCGGCGGGCGCGGGGGGCCGCCCTACCAGAGCCTCAACCTGGGCCTGCACGTCGGCGACGACGTGCGCACGGTGCTCGCCAACCGGCGCCGGGCGGCCACGGTGCTCGGCCTGGCCGGGCTGCCCTGGGCGACCGTGCGCCAGGTCCACTCCGCGGCCGCGGTGACCGCGGCCCGGGACCGCCTGGGCCAGGGACCGCCCGAGGCCAAGCCGGCCCTGGCCGAGGCCGACGCCCTGGTGACTGCCGAGGCCGGCCTGGTCCTCGCCGTCCTCGCCGCCGACTGCGTGCCGGTCCTGCTGGTCGACCCGGCCGGCCGGGTCGTCGCCGCGGTCCACGCGGGCTGGCGCGGCCTGGCCGCCGGGGTGGTCGAGGCGGCCGCCGCCGGGTTCGCCCGGGCTGGCGGCGAGCCGGCCGGCCAGGCCGCCGTCGCCCTGATCGGCCCGGCCGTCGGGCCTTGCTGCTACGAGGTCGGCCAGGAGGTGCGCGACGCGGTCGCCACCCGCTACCCGGGCGCAGCCGCCACGACCAGGGCGGGCCGGCCCTCGCTGGACCTGGCCGCCGGGACTGCCGAGGCGCTGCGGCGGTCGGGGTTCGAGCGGATCCGGGTGGCGGGGGAGTGCACCTTCGACCACCCCGAGCGGTTCTTCTCCTACCGTCGGGACGGGCCCACGGGCCGCCAGGCCGGCCTGGTCGCCCTGGTCCCGCCGGGGACGGGACCGCGATGAGCACGGCGGGCGGCACTGCCGCCGTCGCGGGCCGGGTCGAGCGCGTGCGCGAGCGCATCGCCGCCGCGGCGGCGCGGGCAGGGCGCGACCCCGCCGAGGTCACCCTCGTGGCCGTGGCCAAGCTGCACCCGGTCGAGGCGATTCGGGCCGCCCTGGCCGCCGGCGTGGCCGACGTGGGCGAGAGCTACGCCCAGGAGCTCGAGGCCAAGGCGGCCCGGCTCGCCGGGACCGGGGTGCGCTGGCACTTCGTCGGCCGGCTGCAGCGGAACAAGGCCGGGACGGTGGTGGCCGCCGGGGCGCTGGTCCACTCGCTCGCGTCGGTGCCGACCGCCCGCGCACTCGGGCGCCGGGCCCACGACAGGGGGACCGTTGCCCAGGCCCTGGTCCAGGTCGAGCTGGACGAGCGGCCAGCCGCCCACGGGGTCCGGCCAGCCGAGCTGGAGGGGTTCGTGGCCGCGTGCCGGGCGGTGGAGGGACTGGAGCTGGCCGGCCTCATGGTCATGCCGGCCGCCGCGACCGACCCGGAGGCGTCCCGGCCCGCCTTCCGGCGCGCCGCCGAGCTGGCCCGGAGCCTGGGGCATGGCATGCGACACTTGTCGATGGGCATGACCGCCGACCTGGAGGTGGCTGTTGAGGAGGGGGCGACCCTGGTCCGGGTCGGCACCGCCGTGTTCGGCCCCCGGCCGCCGCGGCGGTCCGGGGACCAGGGCCCGGAGCGCCTCCCCCGGCCGGGCGGGCGGTCCGGGGACCGGGGCGCAGAGGGCCTCCCCCGGCCGGCGCGGCGGTCCGGGGACGCTGGGGGCGGTCCGTGAGCGCGGGCCCGCGGCCGTGCGCCGCCCCCGCGGCCCGGGACCGGTCCATCAACCGGAGCCGGTCCATCACCCGGACGAAGGGAGCGAAGCGGCACCCCCGTGGCGGTGCGCCGCGAAGTTCGTCATGCTCGGACGGGATCCATGATTTGCTACTCGACGATTGTGGTGGTTGAAAGCCGGCGGCTCGGTACACACTGGGGCGGATCGGACCGTCGGTTCGGAGTGCGTCCCTCGTCGGTTCGGAGTTTGCCCCTTCGAGGACGTAGGATCTCAACGCAAGGTAGGTGAGGTGCGTGCCCGGGGCGTTCAAGAAGAGCTTGGTATGGCTTGGGCTGGTCGAACCGGAAGAAGAGGAGGAGTTGGCCGATGTGGTGGAATCGGCAGGGGGAAGGGCGCCGGCCGGCTCGGCGTCCATCCGGCGCGTGCGCGAGGAGCCGCTCGACCCTCGACGGCGGGACGGCGTCCGGCTCGAGGAGCCGGTCGAAGCAGTGATCCGCCCGATCCCGACAGCAGCCGCCGGCAAGGTGCACCTCATCGAACCGTCCGGCTTCAACGATGCGGAGGAGATTGGCGAGAAGTTCAAAGCGGACATCCCGGTGATTGTTAATCTTCAAGCGATGGAGGCAGATACAGCCAAACGACTTATCGATTTCGCGGCCGGGCTGACGTTCGGGCTCGACGGACGCATCCAGCGCGTGGCCGACAAGGTGTTCCTGCTCACGCCGGCCAACGTCGAGGTCTCGGCCGAGGAGCGGCGCCGCCTGCAGGAACGCGGCTTCTTCAACCAGGCATGACCAAGTGAATCTGCTACTTTTCCTCCTGTCCCTGCTGCTGTCGCTGTACTGGCTTGTCCTTCTCGGCCGCATCGTGTTCGACTTCATCATCTCGTTGAACGGCGGCCGGGGGCTCCAGGGTATGGCGATCCTCTACGGAATCCTGTATGACCTGACCGAACCTGTCCTCCGTCCGATCCGGCGACTCCTTCCCCCACTGCGAGTCGGTGCAGTAGCCCTCGATCTCTCCCCGTTCATCGTGTTCGTGCTGATCGCCCTGTTGAGAAGCGTGGTGAGTTAGCAGGTAGGCAGCCCAACAACGACGATCGAGCGGTGCTCGGTTACAATGACCGATCACTTGCAGCAAGGAGCCACAGATGCCGCCACTGACGCCGTTGGACATCCAACATAAGGAATTCACCAAGGCCATGCGTGGCTACGCCATGCACGAGGTGGATACCTTCCTCGACCAGGTCACAGAGGAATTCACCCGGCTCCAGGACGAGGTGAGCCGGCTTCGCGAGCAGGCCGCGAACGGAGGGATGACGGCAGCGCCTCCACAGCCCCCGCCCCCGTCCGTCGCGCCGGTGCCGCCCCCCATGTCCCAGGCTGAGCCTCGGGCCGGGGAGGAGGCCATCGCCCGGGCCCTGGTGATGGCCCAGCGCATGGCGGACCAGACGGTCGAGGAGGCCAAGTCCAAGGCCAAGTCAATGGTGACCGAGGCCGAGGCGCGCTCGAAGAACACGACCGAGCAGACGCAGATGCGCGCCCGCGAGGTCACCGAGGCCGCCCAGATGCGCGCCCGCGAGGTCACCGAGGCCGCCCAGATGCGCGCCCGCGAGGTCACCGAGACCGCACAGGCTCGCGCCCGCGAGCTGACCGAGGGGCTCGAGACCCGCTACAAGGAGCGCATCCAGTCGGCCGAGGCGCGCGCCCGCGTGGCCGAGGAGCAGGCCCGCATGCAGATTGCCCAGGCGACCGAGCAGGTGGCCCGTCGCCGGCAGGAGCTCGAGAGCTCGATCGAGGCGCTGCGCGCCTTCGAGCGCGACTACCGGGCCCGCCTCCGCGGCTTCGTGGAAGGCCAGCTCAAGGCACTGGAGGACGCGGCCCCGTCCGGTCCGGTGGCCCCGAGCCCGCCGCCCGGGCTCGGGAGCAACAACTCGCGACCGCTGCCGGGTAGCGACGACCTTCCCGCCCTGCCCACCGGCGCCAGGCAGACCAACTCCTACCAGGCTCTGCGCGAGGGCGACCAGCTCGGCCACAACGGCCGCGACCGGGTGGACCGCCTGCGCCACGACGACTGACCGGAGCAGCCCTCACCGGGCCTTCCCCTGACGCCCGGCTGTGATCGCCGCCGCCGTGCTGGCCATGGCGGTCGCCATTGGGCTGCTTGCCCTGTCGCTGTTCCGGCCTGACGGGCTGGCCTTCGTCTGGTGGTCCCTGGCCGCCGACGCCGTCGCCGTGATCTTGCTCGTGCGCGCGCTTGTCCGGCGCGGCAGCCGGAGCTGACGCAGCCCTGGTAGATGTCCGCCGCGACCGGGGTGCGCGCCGCGGGCCCGCTTGGGGCGGTCGGCCAGCCGGACCACGAAGCGCACGCTCATCCAGGTCGCGTCGACGTCGGCGACACCCCTCAACGGTGGTCGTGGCCGGCCTGGCGAGACAGCGCGGTCACCGCGTGCCGCTCGGCGGCCCGCTCGAACGGGTTGCGCCGGTAGCCGCCCAGGCTCGTGAGCAGGTAGGCCGGGTAAAACAGCAGCCCCCAGCGCTCGTGCTGGCGGACGTGGCCGAGCTCGTGGGCGAGCACGTGGTCGCCGAGCCGCTCCGTGGTCACGATCACGTGCCCGAGGGTGATGGCGCTGAACCCCCGCTTGGCCAGGAACCAGGCCAGCCCCTTGCTGCCGCCCTCGCACAGCAGCACCCCCCGCCAGCGTACCGGCCGGGCGCCGGCCGTCAACGCCCCGACCAGCCCGACCAGGCTGTTCGGGGCCGCCCACACGTACCCCCACCATGGCCGGGCGTCGGGCAGGAGCCTCCCGATGCCGTCCTCACGTCCCCGCATGCCCGCCTCCTCGCCGCGCCCACCCACGGCAGCACACGGCAGCGCGCTCGGCCGGCGCACGAGCGCAGCCCATCCACGGCGCGGTTACGCGCGCGGCCGGGGGCGGAGCCAGATCCGCACCGGCTGCCCGTCCAGCTCCACCCGGGCATCGTAGCCGTCGCCCTGGGGGGTCCGGTACAGCGAGGCGGCCAGGGTCTCGCCGAGCACGTACTCCTGGTGGTCCTCGAGCGCCCGGGCCACCTCGCCCTCGGCCTTGACGGCGAGGTCGATGCGGTCGTCCACCGCCAGCCTGGACGACTTGCGCAGGTCCTGGACGGCCCGGACCACGTCCCTGGCCAGCCCCTCCCGGCGCAGCTCGGGGGAGACGTCGAGGTCGAGGGCGACGCTGGCGGCCCCGTCGCGGACGACCCGCCAGCCGACCACCGGCTCCTCGGTCACGCCGACCTCCTCCGGCCCGAGCCGGACCGGGCCGGCGCCGGGCAGGTCGACCTCGACCGACTCGCCGGCCAGCAGCTCCAGGGCGAGCGCACCGGCGTCGGCGGCGCGCACCGCCGCGGCGACCGCCTGGGCCTGCTTGCCGAACCGCGGCCCGAGCGCGCGGAAGTTGGGCGTCAACCGGTACGCGACCAGCCCGGCCGCACCGCCCGAGGCCCCGCCGCCCGAGGCGCGCGAGGCCCCGCCGCCCGAGGCGCGCGAGGCCCCGCCACCAGAGGCCCCGCTGGTAGAGGTACGCGAGGCCTCGGCGAACTCGACCCGTTTCACGTTCAGCTCGGTGGCGACCAGGTCGAGCAGCGGCTCGACCGCCGGGCGGAGGGCCAGGTCGACGCTGACCAGGGCCCGGGCCAGCGGCTGGCGCACCTTCACCCGCGCCTCGGCGCGGGCCTGGCGTCCGAGCCCGACCAGCCGGCGCGCCTCGGCCATGGCGGCCAGCAGCTCGGCGTCGCCCTCGGCCGGCCGGTCCGCCGGCCAGCTCTCCAGGTGGACCGAGTCGCCGGCGTCCGGGTCGACCGCGACCACCAGCCCCTGCCAGAGCTCCTCGGCCACGAACGGCGCGTACGGGGCCAGCAGCAGGGCCGTGGTGCGCAGGCAGGTCCACAGGGTCCGGAAGGCGGCCGCAGCGTCGGCCCCGGCCCCGGCCGCGCGCCAGAAGCGGCGCCGCGACAGGCGCACGTACCAGTTTGACAGGTCGTCCACGAGCGCCGACAGCCGGCGCGCGGCCGCGGTGGCGTCGTAGGCGTCCAGGTCGGCGGTGACCCCGGCCACGGTCTCGCGCAGCCTGGCCAGCGCCCAGCGGTCGAGCAGGCCCGCCTCGCCCTGCTCTGGCGCTTTCGGGTCGAACCCTTCCAGCCGGGCGTAGAGGGTGAAGAAGGCATAAGTGTTCCACAGGGTGAGGAAGAACGACCGGGTGACCTCCCCGAGCGCCTCGGGCGACAGGCGACGCGACACCCACGGCGAGCCCGTGGCCAGCATGAACCAGCGCAGCGGGTCCGCCCCGTAACGGTCGAGCAGGTCGAACGGGTCGAGCACGTTGCCGAGGCTCTTGGACATCTTGCGCCCGTCCCGGTCCACGATGTGCCCCAGGCAGACCACGTTGCGGTAGGGCGACCGGTCGAACAGCAGCGTGCTCACGGCCAGCAGCGAGTAGAACCAGCCGCGGGTCTGGTCGATCGCCTCGGAGATGAAGTCGGCCGGGAAGGCCCGCTCCAGCTCCCTGCTGCCCGTGTGCGGGTGGCCCCACTGGGCGAAGGGCATGGAGCCGGAGTCGAACCAGGCGTCGATCACGTCGGGCGCGCGGCGCGCCTCGAGGCCGCACACCGGGCAGGCGAACGCCACCTCGTCGACGTATGGCCGGTGCGGGTCGAGCCCGGACAGGTCCCGGCCCGCCCTGGCTGACAGGTCGGCCAGGCTCTCGACCGCGGTGACGTGGCCATCGCCGCAGCGCCAGAGCGGCAGCGGCGTGCCCCAGTAGCGCGCCCGCGACAGGGCCCAGTCCACGTTGTTGGCCAGCCAGTCGCCGAAGCGGCCGTCACGGATGTGCTCCGGCCGCCAGCCCACCTGCGCGTTCTCGGCCAGCATGCGGTCGGCCACCGCCGTGGTCCGCGCGTACCAGGAGGTGAGCGCGTAGTACAGCAGCGGCGTCTTGCAGCGCCAGCAGTGCGGGTAGTCGTGGCGGTAGGTCTCCTCCCGCCACAGCACCGCGTCCGCCCAGAGCCGCTCGATGATCACCGGGTCGGCCGCCTTCACGTGCAGTCCCGAGAGGTCGCCGGTGCCTTCGGCGAAGCGGCCCTCCCGGTCGACCGGGTGCAGCACCGGCAGCCCCTCGCGCCGGCCCACCTCCAGGTCCTCGGGCCCGTAGGCGGGAGCGGTGTGGACCAGCCCGGTCCCCTCGGTGGTGGTGACGTAGTCGGCCGTGACCACCCGCCAGGCGCGCTCGGCCTCCTCGGGGGCCACCTCGACCAGCTCGAACGGCCGCTGGTAGGTGGTGCCGACCAGCTCCTCGACAGGCACCCGGCGCAGCACGCGGGGCCGGGCGCCCTCGCCGACCACCTCGGCCACCCGGGCCTCGGCGAGCACCATGCGGTAGGTGCCGCCGCCCGGCCCGGCCGCCTCGACCAGGACGTAGTCGATCCCCGGGCCGGCTGCCACGCCCGCGTTCGACACCAGCGTCCACGGCGTGGTCGTCCACACCAGCAGCGCGGCCCGCTCCTCGGCCAGCCGCCCGGAGGTCACCGGCAGCAGCACGTACACCGAGGGGTCGTCGACCTCCCGGTAGGCGTCCAGCCCGAGTTCGGCGTCGGACAGGCCGGTGCCGCATCGCGGGCAGTAGGGGAGGACCTTGTAGTCTTCGAACAGGAGGTCCCGGCGGTACAGCTCGGCCAGCGCCCACCACACCGACTGGACGTAGGACGAGTCCATCGTGCGGTAGGCCTGGCCGGTGTCGATCCAGAAGCCGATCCGCTCGGTCAGGTCCTCGAACACGTCGACGTAGCGCTCGACCGATTCCCGGCAGCGGGCGTTGAACGCCTCGATGCCGTACGCCTCGATGTCCCGCTTGTGGGTGAGGCCGAGCTCCTTCTCCACCTCCAGCTCGACCGGCAGCCCGTGGCAGTCCCAGCCGCCCTTGCGGTCGACCCGGTAGCCGCGCATCGTCTTGAACCTCGGGAACAGGTCCTTGAAGACCCGGGCCTCCACGTGGTGCACGCCAGGCCGGCCGTTGGCGGTCGGCGGGCCCTCGTAGAAGACGAACGGCTCGGCGCCCACCCGCTGGTCCAGGGAGCGCTCGAAGACCTTGCGCTCGCGCCACAGGGCGAGCACCCGCTGGTCCAGGGCGGGCAGGTCGAGCTGGGGGTCGACTTCGGGGAACTGCCCCATCGTTGGTCTCCTCCGCGGTCACGTCGCCGGTGTCTCGCGAAGGGACGAGGCCGTGCGGCCCCGCGGTACCACCCCTCTTGCCGGCCTGTCCCCGCGCCCGGGGACGCGGGACCACGCCGGCCCCTCACGGTCCACCCCGGAGGATGGCCTCCCGCTGTCACGGGCGGGCCCGGCTGCGTCTACTTGGCGGCCCGGTCGCTCGACCGGGGCTGTTCGGGCAGCGGCTCGGGGAGGATCTTCGCGGGTGCCGTGCCACCGGGCTTCCACCGTCCCCGGCTCGCTGGCGGCCGTGCCGCCCGCTACTCGTTCCCGTCGTCGCCTGTACGCCCAAGTGTACCGTCGCGGGCAACCGGGTTGCCCACGCCGCCGGTGGCGAGGCCGCGCCGGTCACGATCTCGACCGGGAGGCGCCGGGCATCGTCGGTGGCCGGCGGGACCGCCGGATCCCCGGGCGACCTCCCCTCCCGTGGGCGAGCCGCCGGTACAATGCGCTGTCACGACCAGGCCGGCTCGACCCGGGTCGAGGTCGCGGCCGGCCCACGCCGGCCGGCGGCCCGGCCGGGCCCTGGCCGACGCCGGCCGGGGAACGGGAGGAGCCGCCATGGCACGCAACAAGCAGCCCAGGGCTGCCTCCAGCCCGGCCCAGGGTGGTCCCGAGCCCGGGACCACCCTGGCCGAGGACGCCTTGGGGCGCTACCGCGAGCGGCTGCAGGCCGAGCTCGACGAGCTGACCGTCCAGGCCGAGGAGCTCGAGCAGGCGGCCAACGCCAACACCCCCGAGGGGTCGGGTGAGGTCGGCTTCGACGAGGAGTTCTCCGACGCCGGCTCCTACACCTTCGAGCGGGAGCGCGACCTGTCGCTGTCCAACAACGCCAGGGACCTGATCGAGAAGATCCGGCACGCCCTCGCCCAGATCGACCGCGGGACCTTCGGCCGCTGCGAGACGTGCGGCGACCCCATCGAGCCCGACCGCCTGGACGCGCTCCCGTACGCCACCCTCTGCCTGGCCGACGCGCGGCGCCAGGTGCGGCTGCGGTGATGAGGGGGACCGCCGGGCGGCTCGCCCTCGTCTACGGCACCGCCGCGCTGATCGTGGCGGTCGACCAGCTCACCAAGCTCGTGGTCGTGCGCACCCTGGCCGGCCGGCCGCCGCTCCGGCTGGTCGGCAGCTTCGTCGACCTGCGCTACACCACCAACTCCGGGGGCGCCTTCTCGCTGTTCACCGGCGCCCCGTACTTCTTCGCGGTGATGGCGGCGGTGGTCACGGTCGCGATCATGTGGAGCGCGCGCCGGGCCAGGGGCCGGCCGGTGCTGCTCGCGCTCGGGCTGCTGCTCGGCGGCGCCATCGGCAACTTGCTCGACCGCCTGTTCCGCGGCGACGTCCCCCTGCGGGGTGAGGTGGTCGACTTCGTCAAGGTTGGGCCGTGGCCGGTGTTCAACGTGGCCGACTCCTGCATCGTGATCGGCGGGCTGCTGCTCGCGTTCCTGCTCGGCCGCGCCGAGCCGGCCGGCCAGGAGGGCGGCGACCGGGGCCCCCCCGCCTCCGACGCCAGCGACGTCGGTACCGGCACCGGCCCGCGCTCCACCCCCCGGGCGTGAGCCCCGCCCGCACCTGGCCGGTGCCCTCCGGGAGCGCGGGGCGGCGGCTGGACGAGGTGGTGGCCGAGCTCGCGGGTGTGTCGCGCGCTGCCGCCGCCCGCTGGGCGGCCGACGGCCGGGTCCTGGTCGACGGCCGGCCCCGCCCCAAGTCGCACCGGCTCCACGGCGGGGAGGTTCTGGCCTGGGACCCGCCGCCCGAGCCCGAGGCCGGCCCGCCGGCCGGCGAGGCCGTGCCGCTCGCGGTCCGCTGGGAGGACGATCACCTGCTGGTGGTGGCCAAGCCGGCCGGGCTGGTCGTCCACCCCGCCCCCGGGCACCCCGCCGGGACCCTGGTCAACGCCCTGCTCGGCCGGGCCGCACCGGCTTCGGGCGAGGCAGCCCCATTAGCTTCGGGGGAGGTGGCCCCCCCGGCTGCAGGGGAGGTGGCCTCGCGCGCTTCAGGCGATTCGGCCTCGCGCGCTTCGGGCGAGGTGGCCGGCACCGGCCTGTCGGCGGCGGGCGGGAGCGACCGGCCGGGGATCGTCCACCGCCTCGACAAGGACACCTCCGGGCTGCTCGTGGTGGCCAAGGACGACGCGACCCACCTCGCGCTCGCCCGCGAGCTCGCCGCCCACCGGGTCGAGCGGGGCTACCTGGCGCTGGTCCAGGGCCACCTGGCCGCTGGCAGCGGGACCGTGGACGCGCCGGTCGGCCGCCACCCGCGCGACCGCAAGCGCATGGCGGTGGTGGCCTCGGGCCGGCGGGCGGTCACCCACTGGCAGGTCGAGGAGCGGCTGCGGGCCGCCGACCTGGTCGAGGCCCGGCTCGAGACCGGCCGCACCCACCAGATCCGGGTCCACCTGGCCCACCTGCGCCACCCTGTCGCCGGCGACCGCACCTACGGCGCCGACCCGGCGCTGGCGGCCAGGCTCGGCCTCGGCCGCCCGTTCCTGCACGCCTGGCGGCTGGCGTTCCGGCACCCGGCCACCGGCCAGGAGGTGACGGTCACCGACCCCCTCCCCGCCGAGCTCGGGGCCGTCCTCGACCGGCTCCGCCAGGAGGGCTGAAGGCCTCCGGATTCCTCATTGGCTGACCAGAATGGCTGACCAGGCGCTTCCCGCTGAAACCCTTGTGGCGCAAGCGTTTCAGCCCTCGCGGGACCGTTGCCACCCCCCGCGCCAGGGTGTAGGCTCCCCCAAAGTTACAGCCGTGTAATTTTGTCCACAGCCTCGGCTAGGCTTGTGGAGAACCCTGTGCACGGGCGTCGCAGCGATCGAGTCACGAGCTGGTGGGGGAGTGAGACCGGTGCCGGACAGCTTCGCCCACCTCCACGTCCACACCGAGTACTCGATGCTGGACGGGGCCGCCCGGGTCGACGACCTGTTCGTCGAGGCGGCCCGCATGGGCATGCCGGCGCTGGCAATGACCGACCACGGCTTCCTGTTCGGCGCGGTCGACTTCTACCAGGCCGGCAAGAAGCACGGCGTCAAGCCCATCCTGGGCGCCGAGGCCTACCTGGCCCCCGGCTCCCGGTTCGAGAAGCAGCGGCGCGACTCAGCCGAGCCCTACACGCACCTCACCCTGCTGGCCGAGAACCAGACCGGCTACCACAACCTGCTGCGGCTGGTCTCCCATGCCTCCATCGAGGGCTTCTTCTACAAGCCGCGCATGGACCGCGAGCTGCTCGCCCGCCACCACGAGGGCGTCATCGCCACCTCCGGCTGCCTCGGCGGCGAGGCCTGCCAGCGCCTGCTCAAGGGCGACCAGGCCGGCGCGAAGGCGGTGCTCGCCGAGTTCCGTGACCTGTTCGGGCCCGACAACTACTTCGTCGAGCTGATGGACCACGGCCTGCCCGAGGACAAGCGGGTCAACCTGGAGCTGGTCGCCTGCGCCCGCGACCTCGGCATCCCGCTGCTCGCCACCAACGACCTGCACTACACCCGCAAGGCCGACGCCGTCCCCCACGAGGTGCTGCTCTGCATCCAGACCGGCGCCGTGCTGGCCGACCCCAAGCGGTTCAAGTTCGACGCCGAGGAGTTCTACCTCAAGTCCCCGGCCGAGATGCGCGCCCTGTTCGGTGAGGTTCCGGACGCATGCGACAACACGCTGGCGGTGGCCGAGCGCTGCGACGTCGAGCTGAGCTTCGGCGGCAACCACCTGCCCGAGTTCGACGTGCCCGAGGGCCACACCCTCGAGTCATGGCTGCGCGAGGAGACCATGCGGGGGGCGGCCGGGCGCTACGGCGACCCGCTGCCCAGGGCCGCGCAGGAGCGGCTCGACTACGAGCTGTCGGTCATCAACCACCTCGGCTTCGCCGGCTACTTCCTGATCGTGGCCGACCTGTGCCGCCACGCCCGCGAGCACGGCATCCGGGTCGGGCCCGGACGGGGCAGCGCGGCCGGCTCCTGCGTGTCGTACTGCCTGCGCATCACCGAGCTCGACCCGATCGCCTACGGGCTGATGTTCGAGCGCTTCCTGAACCCCGAGCGCCGCGAGATGCCCGACATCGACATGGACTTCGACGAGCGCCGGCGCGGCGACATGATCCGCTACGCGACCGAGAAGTACGGCGAGGACCACGTCGCCCAGATCGTCACCTTCTCCACCATCAAGGCCAAGCAGGCCATCCGCGACTCGGCCCGGGTGCTCGGGTACCCGTACAAGCTGGGCGACGACCTGGCCAAGATGATGCCCCCGCCGGTCCTGGGCAAGGAGTTCCCGCTCGCCGAGGCGTACAAGCTCTCGGGCGACCTGCGGGCGGCCAGGGACAACGACCCCGACGCACGCAAGGTGCTCGACACCGCCGAGGGCCTGGAGGGGCTGCGCCGGCAGTGGGGCGTGCACGCCGCCGCGGTGGTGATCTCCCGCGTCCCCCTGATCGAGGCCGCGCCGGTCATGAAGCGCGAGGCCGACGGGGCGATCATCACCCAGTACGAGATGAACGGGGTCGCCAAGCTCGGGCTGCTGAAGATGGACTTCCTGGGCCTGCGCAACCTCACCGTGCTCGACGACACCCTGAAGCACCTGCGGGCGGCCGGGGCCGAGCTCGACCTCGGCACCCTCCCCCAGGACGACCAGGCCACCTTCCAGATGCTGCAGGCCGGGGACTCCGACGGGGTGTTCCAGATGGAGTCGGAAGGCATGCGCCGCCTGCTCCGCCAGCTCCGCCCGGACCGCTTCGAGGACATCGTCGCCCTGATCGCCCTGTACCGGCCGGGGCCGATGGAGCAGATCCCCACCTACATCGCGGGCAAGCACGACCCCAGCAAGGTCACCTACCTGCACCCGCTGCTCGAGGAGATCACCGCCGACACCTACGGCGTCATGGTCTACCAGGAGCAGATCATCACGCTGCTGCAGAGGGTGGCCGGCTACTCGGCCGGCGAGGCCGACATCGTCCGCAAGGCGATCGGCAAGAAGATCGAGGCCCTCATGCGCAAGGAGGAGCCCCGCTTCCTGGCCGGCTGCCAGGACAAGGGCCTCACCGCTGAGCAGGCCAGGACGCTCTGGCGGCTCATCCAGCCGTTCGCCGGCTACTCGTTCAACCGGGCCCATGCGGCCGGCTACGGCCTGGTCGCCTGGCAGACCGCCTACCTCAAGGCGCACCATCCCGTCGAGTACATGGCGGCGCTGCTCACCAGCGTCAAGGACGACAAGGACGCGCGCCCCAAGTACCTCGGCTCCTGCCGCCGCATGGGCATCACCGTACTGCCGCCCGACGTCAACGACTCCGACTCCGACTTCACCCCGGCCGGGGCCGGGGCGGCACCCGGCCCGGGCGCCCCGGCCGAGAGCTCGCCCGCCGCAGCGGGCGGGCGGGGCCGGGCGATCCGGTACGGCCTGTCGGCCGTCCGCAACGTCGGCGAGCAGGTCGTGCAGGCAATCATCGCCGCCAGGCACGACAAGGGCAGCTTCACCGACTTCTTCGACTTCTGCGACAAGGTCGACGCCGGCGTGCTGAACAAGCGGGTGGTCGAGTCGCTGATCAAGGCGGGCGCGTTCGACTCGCTCGGCCACCCCCGCAGGGCCCTGATCGAGCAGTACGAGGACCACGTCGACCAGGTCCTGAGCCGCAAGCGGGCCGAGGCGGCCGGCCAGTTCTCGTTCTTCGACCTCGGCGAGACCGACGTGCCCGTGCCCCGGCCCACGCTCGGCCAGGACGACTGGGACAAGGCGCAGCGGCTCGCCTTCGAGAAGGAGATGCTCGGCCAGTACGTCTCCGACCATCCCCTGCTCGGGCTCGAGCGGGTGCTCGCGGCTGCGGCCGACACGAGCCTGGCCGTACTGGCCGAGCGGGCCGACGGCGCGATGGTGACGGTCGCCGGAATCCTGGCCAAGCTGACCAAGAAGTTCACCAAGCGGGGCGAGACCTACGTCGTGGCCGACCTGGAGGACCTCGACGGGACGGCCGAGTGCATCTTCTTCCCCCAGACCTACCAGCAGCACCAGGGCCTGCTCGCCCAGGACGCCGTGGTGGTGGTCAAGGCCCGGGTGGACGCCCGGGACGAGACCCCGAAGCTGATCGCGGTCGAGGTCAAGCCGCCGAACCTGAGCGAGCCGGGAACCGAGCCGGTCGTGCTCAACCTGGAGGCACGCGCCTGCGACGACAGCACGGTCAACCGCCTCAAGCGCATCCTCGGCTCCCACCGGGGCAAGGCACCCGTGCACCTGCAGATCCGCGGTGCCCGCTCGACCATGATCGTCCGCCTCGGCGACCAGTTCCGGGTCGATCCCCGCAACGGTCTCTACGCCGAGATCAAGGCCGAGCTCGGTCCCGACGCCCTGCTCGCCTGACCCGACCCGACCCGGCCGCAGGCCACAGCGCCTCGGTGGTGCTGGCGCGCCGACCTCACCGCGGCGTGCCAGGGCGCCAGGGGGCGCCAAGGCGACGCCCTGCTCGCCTGACCGGCGCCGGTCAGCCGTGGAGCCTGACCGGCGCGGGTCAGCGTGGAGCGTGACCGGCGCGGGTCAGCCCGTGGAGCTGGACCGGCCGCCGCGGCGGGGATCGGCGGCTCGGCCG
Source organism: Actinomycetes bacterium (assembly GCA_036000965.1). Lineage (NCBI taxonomy): Bacteria > Bacillati > Actinomycetota > Actinomycetes > Actinomycetes bacterium. The sequence goes on along the minus strand of DASYUT010000188.1, from coordinate 22,161 downwards.
GGAGGGGCGTGCCCGGGCTGCTCGGCCCGGCCTGGGGCGGGGGAGGGCGGCTGCCCGGCGCCGGAGCGGCGCCGGCGCCGGCGGCGGCTTGGCGGCGTGGCCCGGGCACGCGCCTCCTCGTCTCGCGCGACGCGGGCCGACCCGATGGCAGCGACGACCGTGAGCAGACCGAGCGCGAGGAAACCCCCGACCGCGATCAGCAGCACCACACGCATGGCGAAGCGGGACCTCGTTTCGTGCGGGGCAGGGCACCTTCGACTTCGTCCGAACGCTTCAGACGGTTCGATCCATATGAGCAGATTATCATGAGCAGAGTATCGGGACGGCCGTCCACCCTCGCTCAAGGGCCTTCGACCGGGCCGTCCGATCGAGTAGCGTCGTCGCCGGTTCGCCGTCGAGCTTATCCCGTAGGGAGCGTTCATGGGCCAGCAAGTCCGCGGAGTCAGGCGGGGGTCGCCCGAGTCACCTTCGAGCCTGCCGGCTGCTCGGCTCTGACTGCTCGAGCCAGGGTCCGCGCGACCCCGGGCGGCGGGAGCCCCGGTCAGTTCAACGAGAACGGGCCGGTCATGCGGGCCGGGCCGGCGGCCTGCAGCCGCTCCAGGAGGGCGAGCTCGCGGCGGAGCAGGATGGTCGAGGCCTGCAGCCGCTCGGCGGCCGTGGGGGCGATCAGGAGCCGCTGCTTGTCGGCCACGTCGATCTGCAGGCCGGCGGCGACGAAGTAGGAGGCGGGCAGCGGGTCTGCCGGGACCTCGAACTCGCCGCCGTCCTCCCCGGCCAGCTCGAGCAGGGCCGAGACGTACCGGGTGAACAGCCGGCCGGCCCGCTTGGCGTGCCGCTCGGCGTCCTCGCCGGCCTCCTCGGGCAGCGTCGTCACCTCGGCGACGATGTAGGGGCGCGGCTGCACGACCCCGCCGATCTCGAAGCGGCTGGCCCCCTGCGCGACCACGTCGAGCCGGCCGTCCGGGTAGGGCCGGACCTCCCTGACCTCTGCCAGGCAGCCGACCGGATGGTAGGTGGCCGCGCCGCCGACCTCGAACCCCTCGACGATCGCGACCACGCCAAAGCGCTGGTCGCTGTCGAGGATGCGGGCGAACATCTCCCGATAGCGCTCCTCGAACACGTGGAGCGGGATCGGCAGGCCCGGGTAGAGCACGGTGGACAGAGGGAAGAGCGGGAGTTCCACGACCAGCCTCGCAGCGAGAGGGTCCTGCCCTCCATGGTAGTGGCTCGCCCCCGGCGCGTCGCACCGGACACGAGCCCGGGGCTGTGGAAACCGGCTTCGCCCCCTCACCGGCACTGCGGTACCTTGGGCCCTCGTCGGGCCGGTCGCGCACACGGCCGGCCCACACGCCAACGTCTGCCCATCCGCCTGGAGCCTGCACGTGCTGCCCCTGATCGACCTGCGAGGCTGCGACCGCGACCCGGCCGGCCTGCTGCCGCGCGCGCCCGCCGCCGACGTGGCCGCCGCCCGGGCCAGCGTCCGCGCGCTCGTCGACGACGTCGCCGTCCGCGGCGACGAGGCGGTGGCCGAGGCGGCCCGCCGCTTCGACCAGGTCGACACCCCGCCCGCCCGGTGGCGCGCCACCAGGCAGGAGCTGGCAGCGGCCGAGCGGGCCCTCGACCCCGCGGTGCGCGCCGCCCTGCGCGACGCGGCCGAACGGGTCCGCGCCTTCCACGAGGCCCAGCGGCCGTCCCCGGTCACCTTCACCGCCCGGCCCGGCGTCCGCCTGGTTCAGCGCTTCGAGCCGCTCGGGCGGGCCGGGGTGTACGCGCCCGGTGGTCTCGGCGCCTACCCGTCCAGCGTGGTCATGAACGTCGTCCCGGCCCAAGCCGCCGAGGTGGGCGCGGTCGCGCTGGCCACCCCGCCCGGCCCCGGCGGCCGTGGCCACCCGGCCGTGCTGGGCGCCGCCGCGCTGCTCGGGGTCGACGAGGTCTGGCTGCTCGGCGGCGCCCAGGCGGTCGCCGCCCTGGCCCTCGGCACCGCCACCGTGCCCGCCAGCGACTCGGTGACCGGACCGGGCAACCTCTACGTCGCCCTGGCCAAGCAGGAGGTGGCCAGCCGCGTCCGCACCGACGCCTTCGCCGGCCCCACCGAGATCGCCGTGCTTGCCGACGCCACCGCCGACCCCGGGCACGTCGCCGCCGACCTGGTCGCCCAGGCCGAGCACGACCCGCTGGCCGCATGCCTGCTCGTCACCGACGACCCGGACGTCTGGAAGGCGGTCGAGCCCGTCCTGGCCGAGGAGGCCGCGGCCACCGCCCACCGGGAGCGGGTCGAGGCGGCGTTCGCCGGGCAGTCGGCGGTGGTGCTCTGCGACGACCGGGCTGCCATGCTCCGGGTCGTCGAGGCGTTCGCCCCCGAGCATCTCGAGCTGCTGGTCGCCGACGCCGGCGAGCTGGCCGCGCGGGTCCGCAACGCCGGTGCCGTCTTCGTCGGCCCGTGGACGCCGGTGTCGCTCGGCGACTACGCGGCCGGCACCAACCACGTGCTCCCCACCGCCGGCACCGCCCGGTTCTCGGCCGGCCTGTCCACCCTGGACTTCCTCCGCCCGGTGCAGGTGGCCGAGTTCGACCGCGACGCGCTGGCCGCGGCCGCGCCCACGGTGGCCGCCCTGGCCCGCGCCGAGGACCTGCCCGCCCACGGCCGGGCCGTCCAGGTCCGGCTCGGCGTGCGCCCGTGGTCGGCCGAAGGAAGCACCCGATCCGAGCACGAGGAACCCAGCCCCCCTCCGAGCGCGAGGAACCCAGCCCCGACCCGGGAGGCGCCGCCATGACCACGCCAGGCAGCCCGGCCAGCCGTGGCGTGCTGGCCACGGCCGACCCCGCCCGCTCGGACCCGGACCGGCCCGGCACCGGCCGGATGCCGGTCGCCGCCGACCGCGTCCGCGTGCGCGACGACCTCGCCGGCCTCATCCCCTACGGCGCGCCCCAGCTCGACGTGCCGGTGCGGCTGAACACCAACGAGACGCCCTGGCCGGTACCCCAGGGCGTGCTCGACGACCTGGCCGAGGCCGTGCGCCACCTTGAGCTGCACCGCTACCCGGACCGGGAGGCGACCGAGCTGCGCGAGGCGCTGGCGCTGCACGCCGGGCACGGCTTCGAGGGGACCTGGGCCGCCAACGGCTCCAACGAGGTGCTGCAGCAGCTCCTCATGGCGTTCGCCGGGCCGGGCCGCTCCGCCCTGGTGGTCGAGCCGACCTACGCGATGCACTCGCTGCTGGCCCGGGCCACCGGCACCCGGGTCGTCACCGAGGTCCAGCCGCGCGACGTGCCCATCACCGCAGAGGTGGCCGCCGACCTGGTGGCCGGAGCAGGCGCCGACCTCACCTTCTGGTGCTCGCCGAACAACCCGACCGGCGAGGCGACCGGGCCCGACGTGCTCGCCGCCGTCTGCCGGGCCGCGCCCGGCCTGGTCGTGGTGGACGAGGCGTACGGGGAGTTCGGGACCGCGCACGCCGCAGCGCTGCTCTCCCGCCACCCCAACCTGGTCGTCACCCGCACCTTCTCCAAGGCGTTCCGGATGGCGGGCGTCCGCCTCGGCTACCTGCTCGCCGACCCGTCCGTGGTCGACGGGATCCGCCTGGTCCGCCTGCCCTACCACCTGTCCACGCCGACCCAGGCGGTCGGGCTGCGCGCGCTCGCCCATGTCGGGGACCTCATGGGCCACATCGCCGCCACCGAGCGCGAGCGCGACCGGCTCGCCGCCGGGCTGGCCCGGCTCCCGGGCGTCGAGGTGCTGCCCAGCGACGCGAACTTCCTCTGCTTCGCCCCGGGCCGGCCGCCCAGGACCGTCTGGCAGGGCCTGCTGGACCGGGGGGTGCTGGTCCGCGACGTCTCCACCTACCCGACCCTCGAGGCATACCTGCGGGTCACCGTGGGCACGCCCGAGGAGGACGACACCTTCCTGGCCGCCCTCGGGGAGGTGCTCGCCTGATGGCCGGGCCGCGCCGAGCCCGGGTCGAGCGGCGCACCAGCGAGGTGGCGGTCACTGTCGACCTCGACCTCGACGGCAGGGGCCGGTCCGGGAGCGACACCGGCGTGCCCTTCCTCGACCACATGCTCGCCCAGCTCGGCAGGCACGCCCGCTTCGACCTCGACGTGCGGGCCAAGGGCGACCTCGAGGTCGACGCCCACCACACGGTCGAGGACACCGGCATCGCGATCGGGCAGGCGCTGGCCGAAGCCCTCGGCGACAAGGGCGGGGTGCGCCGGTTCGGGGACGCGGTCGTGCCCCTCGACGAGGCCAGGGCACGGGCCGCCGTGGACCTGTCCGGCCGCCCCTACCTGGTCTGGGACGTGCGGGTCGACGCCCGCCCGGGCGAGCTGGGCGGCTTCGACCCCAGACAGGCCCGCCACCTGCTCGAAGGCCTGGTCGCCCAGGCCCGCTGCACCGTCCACGTCGTGCTCGAAGCGGCCGACCTGCCCCATCACGCCCTGGAGGCCTGCTTCAAGGCGCTCGCCCGCGCCCTCGGGGACGCCTGCGCGCCCGACCCGCGCGCCGGCAGCGGCTCGACCAAGGGGACGCTGGCATGACCGTGCGGCGGCCCCCCGCCGGGCACGCCGGCATGACCAGGCCACGGCCTGCCATCGCGGTGCTCGACTACGGGGTCGGCAACCTGCACTCGGCCACCAAGGCGCTCGACCGGGCCGGAGCCGACGTGCGGGTGGTGCCCTCGGTGGCGGCGGCCGCGGGCGCGGCCGGGCTGGTCGTGCCCGGCGTGGGCGCGTACGGCGCCTGCCTGGCCGGGCTCGGGTCGGCCGGTGGGGCAGGCGCGGTGGCCGGCTGGCTCGCGGCCGGCCGGCCCCTGCTCGGGATCTGCGTAGGGATGCAGCTCGCCTTCGAGGCGAGCGAGGAGGGCCCGGTCACCGGCGGGATCGGCGTGGTGCCCGGCACCGTGCGCCGGCTCGCCGGCGGCGTGAAGGTGCCCCACATCGGCTGGAACGAGGTGGCCGTCCGCAACGGCAGCCGGCTGTTCGCCGGCCTGCCGAGCGGCACCCGCTTCTACTTCGTCCACTCCTACGCGCCCGAGGCGGGCGGGGACGCGGTCGCGGCCGTCTGCGACTACGGCGCGCCGTTCGCGGCCGCCATCGAGCGGGGCAACCTGTTCGGCACCCAGTTCCACCCCGAGAAGTCCGGCGCCAGCGGCCTCGCCCTGCTGGGCAACTTCGTCGAGGTCTGCGCCACATGACCTTGGAGCTGCTGCCCGCCGTCGACCTGCTGGGCGGCCAGGCCATCCGGCTCGTGCGGGGCGAGCTCGGCACCGAGACCGGCTACGGCGACCCGGTGGAGGCCGCGCAGGCGTTCGCGGCCGGCGGCGCCTGCTGGCTCCACGTCGTCGACCTGGACGCCGCCTTTGGGCGCGGCCCGGTCAACCGCGACCAGATCGGCCGGATCGTGGAGGGGGTCGCGCCCGTGCGGGTCGAGGCCAGCGGCGGCGTGCGCGCCGCCGGCGACCTGCAAGCCCTGCTCGACCTGGGCGCGGCCCGGGTGGTGATCGGCACCGCCGCCCTTACCGACCCCGCCTGGGTGGCCGAGGCGTGCGCCCGCCACGGCGACGCGGTCGCCGTGGGGCTGGACGCCCGCGGCCGCACCCTGCAAGCCCGGGGCTGGACCGAGAGCGGCGGCGACCTGTTCGAGACGCTGCGCCGGCTGGAGGCGGCCGGATGCGAGCGCTTCGTCCACACCGAGGTGTCCAGGGACGGCATGCTGACCGGCCCGGCCGTCGACAGCCTCGAGGCGGTGCTCGCCGCCACCGACCGCCCGGTGATCGCCTCCGGCGGGGTGGCCGTCCTGGACGACCTGACCGCCCTGACCAGCCTCGAGCCCCTCGGCCTTGAAGGGGTGATCGTCGGCAAGGCCCTCTATGCCGGCCGCTTCACCGTCACCGACGCCCTGGCCCTTCTCGCCGGGGCGCGGCCGTGACCCGGGCGGGCGCACTCGGGGCCTTGCGTGGGCGGTGCCGGCGCCGGGCAACGGACGCGCGGGCGGGCTCCCGCTGGCCGATGGCACGCTGATGACCCTGGCCCGGCGGGTGATCCCGTGCCTGGACGTGACCGCCGGGCGGGTGGTCAAGGGCGTCTCGTTCGTGAACCTGGTCGACGCCGGCGACCCGGCCGCGCTGGCCGCTGTCTACGACGCCCAGGGCGCCGACGAGCTGGTCTTCCTCGACATCACCGCCACCGTCGAGGCCCGCACGACCCTGTTTGACGCGGTCGGGCGCACCGCCGAGCAGGTCTTCATCCCGCTCACGGTCGGCGGCGGGGTCCGCACCCCGGCCGACGTGCGGGCGCTGCTGCGGGCCGGCGCGGACAAGGTCTCGGTCAACTCGGCCGCCGTGCGCGACCCCGACCTGCTGTCGGCAGGTGCCGACACCTACGGGGTGCAGTGCATGGTGCTGGCCATCGACGCCAGGCGCCGCCCAGACGGCCGCGGCTGGGAGGTGGTGGTCGACGGCGGCCGTACCCCGACCGGCCGGGACGCCCTGGCCTGGGCCGAGGAGGGCGCGGCCCGGGGCGCCGGCGAGCTGCTGGTGACCAGCATGGACGCCGACGGGCAGAAGACCGGCTACGACCTGGACCTGGTCCGCGCGATGACCGCCGCGGTCGACCTGCCGGTGATCGCCAGCGGCGGCGCCGGCGACGTCAGCCACTTCGTGGACGCCTGCCTGGCCGGTGCGGACGCCGTGCTCGCAGCCAGCGTGTTCCACTTCGGCCAGCTCTCGGTTGCCGACGTCAAGCGCGGCCTGGCCGGGGCCGGGCTGCCCGTCCGGTCCTGACCATCCCGAGGCGCCAGCTGCGCTCCGCGACGGGCCGGTCAGCCGCTCCGGGACGCGGTCGCGGCGGCCGCCTCGGCGGCGCTGGTCTGGTTCAGGTTGCGGATCTCGCGCAGCGCGACCGACAGCATCGCGACGTCGAGCGACTCGGCCTCCCGCAGGTCCTCCAGCAGCTCTTGGCTGCGTGCCACCGACGAGCGGTTCTCGTCCAGCCAGGCGTCGATCCGCGCCTCGGCGTCACCCAGGTGGCTGCCCAGCCGCAGCACCTGCCCGGTCAGGTCCTGCTGCTCGGAGTACAGGTCGTCGCGGAGCGCGCCCTTGGCAAGCGCCTGCCAGCGGGTCTCGGCCGGGAGCCTGGCGATCTGGTCGCGCAGCCAGTGCAGGTCGAGCCTGGCCCCGAGCGCGAACCAGACCCCGGCCACCGCCTCCACCGGCTCGCCGCTCGCGCTGGCCACGTCGATGACGTTGAGACCGGAGAACAGCGCGTCCAGGCTCGCCACCCTGGCCGCCAGCTCCTCGGGCACGCCCTGGCCGGCGAACCGCTCGGCCGCCTCCACGACCCTGTCCAGGTCGGCCTTTGCCAGCAGGTGGGGGAGCTGGTCGGCCATCACCCGAACCCCGGGCTCGAACTGGGCCACGGTGGCCGCGATGTCGAGCGGCTGGCGCCGGTTGCGCAGGAACCACAGGGCGGCCCGCTCCAGCAGCCGCTTGCCCTCGATCATCAATTCGTTCTGCACGCTCGACTCGACCTTGTTGTCGAGCTGGCCCATCTCCTTCCAGAGCCGGCGCATGTCGAACACCTCCCGGGCCACCGTGTAGGCACGGGCGATGTCGGGCGCGTCCACGCCCGTCTCCTCCTGGAGCCGGTGCGCGAAGGTGGGGCCGGCCCGGTTCACCATGCTGTTGATGACGTAGGTGGTGATGATCTCCCGGCGCAGCGGGTGGCTGCGGATCTGCTCGGGGAACCGCTCCCGGAGAGTCGGGGGCAGGTAGCGCTCCAGGTCGTTGGCAAGGTAGGGGTCCTCCGAAAGGTCCGAGGCGACCAGCTCGTCCTCGAGGGTCACCTTGCTGTAGGCGAGCAGCACGGCCAGCTCGGGGCGGGTGAGCCCGAGCCCGGCGGCCCGCCGCTCCGCCAGCCCCTCGCGGTCGGGCAGGAACTCGAGCTGCCGGTCGAGCTTGCCGGCCCGCTCGAGCGCCCGCATCATGCGGGCCTGCTCGTCGAGCAGGGCGGGCGCCTGCGCCTCGGTGAGGCTGATCGCCTGGGCCTGCCGGTAGTTGTCCAGCAGCACGCTCTCGGCCACGTCGTCGGTCATCGCCGCGAGCAGCTCGTCGCGCTGCTTGCGGGTCATGTCGCCGGCGGCCACCACCGAGTTCAGCAGGATCTTGATGTTGACCTCGTGGTCGGAGCAGTCCACCCCGCCGGAGTTGTCGATGAAGTCGGTGTTGATGCGGCCCCCGGCGAGCGCGTACTCGATCCGGCCGAGCTGGGTGAGCCCGAGGTTGCCGCCCTCGCCAACCACCTTGCTGCGCAGCTCCTTGCCGTCGACCCGCACGCCGTCGTTGGTGCGGTCGCCGACATCGCCGTGGCTCTCCCTGGACGCCTTCACGTAGGTGCCGATGCCGCCGTTCCAGAGCACGTCCACGGGCGCCTTGAGCAGTGCCTGGATCAGCTCGTTGGGGGGCAGCGCCTCCGCGTCCACGCCAAGGGCCTGCCTCGCCTCGGGCGACAGCGGGATCGATTTGGCCGTGCGCGGGAACACCCCGCCGCCGGCCGAGAGCGCCTTCTCGTCGTAGTCGGCCCACGACGAGCGGGGCAGCCCGAACAGGCGCTGCCGCTCGGCGAAGCTCGCCTCCGGGTCGGGGTCCGGGTCGACCAGGATGTGCTGGTGGTTGAACGCGCCGACCAGCTTGATGTGGCGGGAGAGCAGCATCCCGTTGCCGAACACGTCGCCCGACATGTCGCCGACGCCGACCACCGTGAAGTCGGTCGTCTGGGTGTCCACGCCCAGCTCCCGGAAGAGCCGCTTGACCGACTCCCAGGCGCCCCGGGCGGTGATGCCCATCTTCTTGTGGTCATACCCGGCCGACCCGCCCGACGCGAACGCGTCGTCGAGCCAGAACCCGTACTCGCGGGCGATCGAGTTGGCGATGTCGGAGAACGTGGCCGTGCCCTTGTCGGCCGCGACCACCAGGTAGGGGTCGTCGCCGTCGTGGCGGACGGTGTCGGCCGGGGGCGCCACCTCGCCGTCCACGCGGTTGTCGGTCAGGTCGAGCATGCCCCGGATCAGGGTCGAGTAGCAGGCCACGACCTCCTCGGCCAGGGCCTCGCGGCTCCGCTCGGCGGGCGGGCGCTTGACCACGAAGCCGCCCTTGGCGCCGACCGGCACGATCACCGCGTTCTTCACCATCTGGGCCTTCATGAGCCCGAGGATCTCGGTGCGGAAGTCCTCCCGCCGGTCCGACCAGCGGATCCCGCCCCGCGCCACGCGGCCACCGCGCAGATGGACCCCCTCGGTCCGGGGCGAGTACACGAAGATCTCGAACATCGGGCGGGGCGCGGGCAGGGCCGGGCACTTGGCCGGGTCGAGCTTGAACGACAGGTACGGCTTGCGCTGCCGGTCCGCCCCGGTCTGGTAGTAGTTGGTCCGCAGGGTCGCCTCGATCATGCTGAGGAAGCTGCGCAGGATGCGGTCCTCGTCGAGGTTGGCGACCTTGTCGATGGCCACCTCGACCTGGTCGCGGAGCCGCTCCGCGGTGCTGGCCGGCTGCCCGCCGTCGCCCGCCCTGGCCGGGTCCAGGCGGGCCTCGAACAGCTCCACCAGCAGGCGCGCGACCCCCGGGTTGCCGGCCAGGGTCTCCTCCATGTAGTCCTGGCTGAAGGTGAGCCTGGTCTGGCGCAGATACTTGCAGTAGGCGCGCAGCACCACGATCTGCTGCCAGGTGAGCCGGGCCGCGAGCGCCAGCCGGTTGAAGCCGTCGCTCTCGACCTCCCCGCGCAGGATCCGCGCGAACGCGTCCTGGAACAGGTCGCGCACCTGGTGCAGGTCGACCTCCCCGCCAGGGTGGAGCAAGCCGAAGTCGTGGATCCAGACCGGAGGCCGGCCGGGCATCCGGATCTCGTAGGGCCGTTCCTCCACGACCTCCACGCCCATGTCCTCGAGCATCGGCACGGCGTCCGACAGCGGCAGCGGGTGCGCCGACCAGAACAGCTTGAGCCGGAGCTGCCCGGGGAGTGCCTCCAGCGGCCGGTACAGGCTCATGTCGATGCCGCCGCGGTCGTCCAGCTCCTCCATGTGCCGGATGTCGTAGACCGCGTTGCGGGCCAGGAACTGCTCCCGGTAGGCGGCCGGGAACGCGTCCGCGTAGCGGCTGGTGAGCTGGTTGCCGACCTCCTCGCCGTGCTGCTCGAGCAGGTAGTCGTGCAGCTCGTCGCGCCACGAGCGGGTCGCCTCCACCAGCTGCCGCTCGATGTCGCGGACGTCGTAGTCGGGCAGCTCGCCGGGGGGGATGCGGATGATGAACTGCAGCCGCGCGAGCACCGACTCCGACAGCTGGACCGCGAAGTCGTCCAGGGTCGCGCCCTGGAAGGCGCGCTGCAGCACCCGCTCGATCCGCATGCGGACCTCGGTGTTGTAGCGGTCGCGGGGCACGTAGATCAGGCAGGACAGGAAGCGCCCGTAGGCGTCGCGCCACAGGAACAGGCGGACGCGGCGGCGCTCCTCGAGCCGCAGGATGCCCATGGCGACCTCGAACAGCGTGTCCTCGGAGATCTGGAACAGCTCGTCGCGAGGGAACGTCTCGAGGATGTTGATGAGCGCCTTCTCGTCGTGGCTGCCGGGCGGGAAGGCAGCCTGCTCGAGCACGCCCTCGACCTTGCGGCGCAGGACCGGGATGTCGCGCGGGTTCCGGTTGTAGGCTGCCGAGGTGTACAAGCCGAGGAAGCGCCACTCGCCGACGACCTGCCCGTCCTCGTCGAAGCGCTTGACCCCGACGTAGTCGAGGTAGGACGGCCGGTGCACGGTGGCGCGCGAGTTCGCCTTGGTGAGCACCAGCGGGTGCCTGGCCCGGGCGAGCTTGCGCACCTCGGGCGGCAGCTTGGCGAAGCTGACCGACACCGGGGGCTGGCCCTGGTCGCGCAGGATGCCGAGGCCGGTGCCTGGCACGGACCGCAGCGTGTCCTCGCCGTCCAGCGTGACCAGGTCGTACTGGCGGTAGCCGAGGAAGGCGAAGTGGTTGTCGGCGATCCACTCGAGCAGCGCCCGCGTGTCCTCCACCGCCGCCTGGTCGATCGCTGGCGGGCGCTCGGTGTACTCCGCCAGCACGTCGGCGACCCGCTCGCGCATCTTCGGCCAGTCCTCGACCGCCGCGCGGACGTCGGCGAGGACCCGCTCGAGCCCCTCCCGCAGGTCCTCCAGCACCTCCGGCTCGGTCAGGCGGTCGATCTGCATGTGCAGGATCGACTCCTGGATGGCGTCGTCGGCCTCGCTGCCGTCGGGCAGCACCTCGAGCAGGTTGCCCTCGGCGTCGCGGCGCACGGCCAGCACCGGGTGGATCGGCAGGTGGATGGTGAGCCCGTGCCGGTTCAGCTCGATCGTCACCGAGTCGACCAGGAACGGCATGTCGTCGGTGACGACCTCCACGATCGTGTGGACCGAGCGCCAGCCGTGCTCCTCGAACCGGGGGCTGTAGATACGGACCTTGGTGGTCCCGGGCGTGCGCTGGCGGGTGAAGGTCCAGTGGGCAAGCACCGCGCCATACAGGTCGGGGAGGTCGTGCTCGGCCAGGTCCTCGGGGTCGACCCGGCTGTAGTAGCGGCGCGCGAACGCCTCGACCTGGGCCGCCTCCTCGGGCGGCACCCGCTCGTGGACGGTCGCGACGATCCTGTCGAGGATTTCCGCCTTGGCCTGCTCGGGTTTCGTCGCCATGAGTCCTCCGGGTGTCGCTCCGTGCCCAGGGTCGTTCTCGGCGCTCGGTGTCGATGCGAGGCACGCTTCCCAGTGTCTCGTACCCAGCCAGCCGCGACTACACCCTGGACACGGCCGGCACGTGAGATCCGCCGCCACGCCGTAGCATGGACCCGGCTGTCCGACCCCGGAGGCGCCGCCTCCCTGCCCCGTCCCGAGGAGCACCCGTGCCCGACGACCTGCCCGATGCCATCTCCGGCCTGCGCTTCGACGCCCAGGGCCTGGTTCCCGCGGTGGTCCAGGACGACGCCGACGGGACCGTGCTGATGGTCGCCTGGATGGACGCCGAGGCCGTGCGCCGCACGCTGGCCACCGGGCGGACCTGGTTCTGGAGCCGCTCCCGGCGGGAGCACTGGCAGAAGGGCGAGACCTCGGGCCACCGGCAGTACGTCCGCTCGGTGGCCGCCGACTGCGACCGCGACACCCTGCTGGTCCGGGTCGAGCAGGTCGGCGCGGCCTGCCACACCGGCACCCGCAGCTGCTTCAGCACCCCGCTGCCGGCCTTCAGCGCGCCGCTGCCGGCCGTGCCCGGCGACTCCATGGTGCCCGGCGACTCAGGCTCGATGGCGCCCGGGGCGCCTGGCGACTCCATGGTGCCCGGCGACTCAGGCTCGATGGCGCCCATGGTGCCTGGCGATTCCATGGCGCCTGGGGTGCCTGGCGACTCCATGAAGAGGGCGCCGGCATGATCCGGCACCCGCTCGCCGGTGACCTGCGGCCGTCGCTCGACGAGTTCACCCGGCTGGCCGCGTCCTACTCGGTGGTGCCGGTCTGGCGCGAGCTGCTCGGCGACCTCGAGACGCCGGTCGGCGCCTTCCGCAAGCTGGGCGACGCCGACGGCTCGGTCCTGCTCGAGAGCGTCGAGCACGGGGAGCGCTGGGGCCGGTACTCGTTCATCGGCACCGACCCGTTCGCCACGTTCACGGTCCAGGACGGGCGGGCGGCCTGGACCGGGGCGCCGCCGTCCGGGCTGCCGGACGGCCCGCCCCTGGCCGTGCTGCGCGCCGCCCTCGAGCACCTCCGCTCGCCCTCCCTGCCCGGCCTGCCGCCGCTGTTCGTCGGCGCGGTCGGCTACCTCGCCTACGACATCGTGCGCGAGCTGGAGCGCCTGCCCGACGGGACCGAGGACGACCTGGGGCTCCCGGACGGGGTGCTCGTGTTCCCGCGCTCGGTGGTGGTCTTCGACCATCTCGGCCAGCGGCTCGTGCTCGTCGCCAACACGGTCACCGACGCCTCGCGCGACCCGGGCGAGGCCTACCTGGAGGCGGCACGGCGCCTGGACGACCTGGCCGACCGGCTCTCGGTCGCCACCCCGGCGCCGGCCACCCCGCTGCCCGCGGCCGGCCCGCCGGCCGCGGCCGAGAGCGACCTGCCGCCCGGCCGCTACCAGGAGATGGTCGAGACCGCCAAGGAGCACATCCGGGCCGGCGACGTCTTCCAAGTCGTGCCGTCGCAGCGCTTCTCGGTGCCCACCACCGCCGACCCGCTCGACGTCTACCGCGTGCTCCGGGTGGTGAACCCGTCGCCCTACATGTACTTCCTGCGGCTGCCCGGGGTCACGATCGCCGGCTCCTCGCCCGAGGTGCTGGTCACCGTGCAGGGCCGCTCGGCCACCATGCGGCCGATCGCGGGCACCCGGCCCCGGGGCGCCGACCCGGCCGTGGACGACGCCCTCGAAGCCGAGTTGCGGGCCGACGACAAGGAGCGGGCCGAGCACGTCATGCTCGTCGACCTGGCCCGCAACGACCTCGGCCGGGTCTGCCGGCCGGGCACCGTCCGGGTGGCCGACCTCATGCGGGTCGAGCGCTACTCCCACGTCATGCACCTGGTCTCCGACGTGGTCGGCGAGCTGGCCGACGGGGTGTCCGCGTTCGACGTGCTCGCGGCCGCCTTCCCGGCCGGCACGGTGTCCGGGTCGCCGAAGGTCCGGGCCATGGAGATCATCGACGCGCTCGAGCGCCACCGGCGCGGCCCCTACGCCGGCTGCGTCGGCTACTTCGACTTCTCGGGCAACCTCGACACCTGCATCACCATCCGGACCTGCGTGTTCGTCGGCGACGTCGCCTACTGCCAGGCCGGGGCGGGGGTGGTGGCCGACTCGGTCCCCGAGCGGGAGGAGCGCGAGACCGAGGCGAAGGCGCGCGCGCTGCTGGCCGCGGTCGCCGCCGCCGAGGCGCTCGGGGGCCGCCATTAGCGCGCGCGCTTCGCTGCGGGCGACCCTGCTCGCCGTCGCGACCGGGGTCGTCCTCACGGTCGTGGGCGCGGGCCGGCCCTGGGCCACCGTGTCGGGCGCGGTCGACCTGCCCGGCCTCGGCGCCGGCCGCTTCGGCGGGGCCCGGCTCACCGGCAACGACCTCGCTCCGCTGTCCGCGCTCGCCCTGCTCGCGCTCGTGCTCGTGCTCGGCGTGGCGTTCACGCGGGGCCGGGGCCGCTGGGCGGTCGGTGCCGGGCTGGTCGTGGTCGGGGTCGTGCTCGCCGCCCAAGCCCTGACCTGGGCCGGCCGGGCCGGCGCGGAGGCGGGGGAGCGGCTGCGGCGCGGGGAGCTCGAGGGCGTCACCCCGGGTGCGGCCCAGGTCACGACCTCCCGGGTCACGACCTCCCAGGTCGGGCCGGCCCTGGCCGTGACCGGCGGGCTGCTCGTGGCTGCCTGCGGGCTCGAGGTCGCCCGCCGCGGTCCGGGGTGGCCCGCGATGGGCGCCGCCTTCCGTGCCCCGCCCGACCGGCCGGCCGTGGTCGAGGCCGAGGGCGAGCCGCCCTGGGAGGGAGACTGACCAGCGGCTTCACCTGCCTCGAACATCGGGTCGACGTTGCCCCGAACCTGGCCGGGCGAGACTTGCAGCGCGAGGGAACCAAGAGAGGAAGGCCGGTGGACCAGGCCAAGCACCGTGACGGCAAGGGCACCGTCCTGGTCGTGGAGGACGAGGCCTCGATCGCCCAACTCGTCCGCCTCTACCTGGAACGGGAGGGGTTCCGGGTGGTGTGGCGCACCGACGGCGGCTCCGGGCTGGCCGCGGTCGAGAGCGAGCGGCCCCGGCTCGTCGTGCTCGACCTGATGCTGCCCGGCCTGGACGGCTTCGAGGTGACCCGGGCGCTGCGGGCCGGCGGCGGCCGCGTGCCGATCATCATGGTCACCGCCCGCGAGGAGGAGGCCGACCGGGTCCTCGGCCTCGAGCTCGGGGCCGACGACTACGTGACCAAGCCGTTCTCGCCCCGCGAGCTGGTCGCCCGGGTCAAGGCGGTGCTGCGGCGGACCGAGACCGAGCCCGGGGACGGGCCCGAGCCCGCCCTGCACCTGGGCGACCTCACCGTCGACCCCGCCCGCCACGAGGTCACCTTCGAGGGCCGGCCCGTCGGCCTCACCGCCCGCGAGTTCGAGCTGCTCTGCTACCTCGTGCGCAACCGCGGCTTCGTGCTCACCCGCGACCAGATCCTCGAGCGGGTCTGGGGGTACGCGTTCCCGGCCGACACCCGCACCGTCGACGTCCACATCCGGCAGCTCCGGGCCAAGCTCGGCGAGCGCGCGCCCATCCGCACCATCCGGGGCGTCGGCTACAAGGCCGACGACCGGCCATGAGACCGGCGGGCGCACCCGAAGGCCCGGGCTGGGCGGGTGGGGCGCCTGGCTGGCTGGCGGGCGCACCCGGCGGCCCGGGCCGGGCAGGCGCACCCGGCGGCCCGGGCCGGGCGGGTGCCGCGCCAGGCTACAGCGAGGGCGGCCCAGAGGACCCGGGGTGGGCGGGCGGTGCGCCAGGCTGGCGGGCGGGCGGCACCGGGGATCCGGTGTGGGCCGGCGGGGGGCCGTCCCGGGCGGGCGCCCGGGGGTCGTTCCGGGCCCGGCTGGTGTGGTCGTTCGTGGCCGTGGTGGCCGGGGTCGCCGTGCTGATCGGCGTGATCACCCTCTCGCTCGTCCGCCTGGTGCCCGCCCGAGGGCTCGAGCAGCAGCTCGCCGACCAGGCCGAGGCGATCACGGGCAACCCCCGCGGGTTCGAGCCGTGCCTGGCCGCGGCCGCGCTCCAGCCCGTCGGAACCGAGCTGTACCTGGTCGGCGCGGACGGCGCCACCCGCCGCCCAGGCTGCGCGGGCCTCGGCCGCCGCCGGCCCGGCTGGCCGCAGGTCCCTGCGCCCGCCGGCGTGCGCGGCACCGACCTGGCCGCCGGCGCGACCGTGACCGGGGTGCGGGACGGCATCGCCTACGCGCTCGCCCCCGTGCCCCGGCCCGGCCTCCGCTCCGCCGCCGGAGTGCTGCTGGTCCACCGCACCACCGCGCTCGGCTCCGGCCTGGTCGGCCTGATCGGCCGGCGCCTGCTGCTCGCCGCGCTGCTCGCGGTCGCCGTGGCCGCTGGCGTGGCCTGGCTCGTGGCCGACCGGCTCACCGCGCCGCTGGCGCGGCTGGTCGCGGCCGCGCGCCGGCTCGGCGCCGGCGACCTCTCCACCCGGGTCGGCCCCGGCGGCGACGAGGACGTGGCCGAGCTGGCCGAGCTGGCCGTGGCCTTCGACGACATGGCGGCCGCCCTCGAGCACGAGCAGGCCGAGCAGAAGGCGTTCCTGGCCAGCGTCGGGCACGAGCTGAAGACGCCGCTCACCACCGTGCAGGGCTGGACCGAGGCGCTCCTGGACGGCACCGCCGACACCCCGCAGGCGCGGCGGCAAGGCCTCGAGCGCATCCACGCCGAGACGCTCCGCCTGGCCCGGCTCGTCCAGGACCTGCTCGACCTGGCCCGGCTCGGGCGGGGCCAGTTCGCCGTCGCGCTCGTCGACGCCGACGTGGCCGCGGTCCTGCACGAGGCGGCCGGTGCTGCCGCCGACCGGGCCGCGCGGGCCGGCGTGCCCGTCCAGCAGCTCCTCGAGGGGCCGCTGGACGCCCACGTCGACCCCGGCCGGCTGCGCCAGGTGCTCGACAACCTGCTCGACAACGCGACCCGGTCCAGCCCGGCCGGCCAGCCGGTCGTGGTGATGGCCCGCTCCCTGCCCGGCGGCCAGGTCGAGGCGGCGGTGGTCGACCGGGGCCCCGGCATCGCCGCCGAGGACCTGCCGCGCGCGTTCGACCGCGGCTACCTGTGGTCCCGCTACCGGGGCACCCGCACGGTCGGGTCGGGGCTGGGCCTGGCCATCGTCAAGGCGCTCTGCGACGCGATGGGCATCGCGATCCGGGCCGAGGAGGCTCGCGGCGGCGGCACCGTCTTCCGGCTCCTTCTGCCCGCCCCCCGCGGCGCGGCCACCTGGGGCCCGGCCCGGGTGGACCTCCCCGCCACCCCTGACCGAAGCTGACCGGTCACCCCGGCTACAATTCCCGCGTGCCGTCCTCACCTGCCACCCCGTTCCTGGCCCGCGCGGTCGCCGACACGCGCGCGGCCAGCGAGCGCCGCGCCGCCGGGCTGCCCCTCGGCGAGCTGCGGGCCAGTGCCGCGGCCGCGCCGCCCGCCCGCGGCCTGCGCGCGGCCCTGGCCCGCCCCGGGACGGCGGTGGTCGCCGAGGTGAAGCGGCGCTCGCCCTCCAGGGGCGACATCCGGGCCAACCTCGACCCGGCCGCGCTGGCCGGGGCCTACGAGCGTGGGGGCGCGGCCGCGGTCAGCGTGCTCACCGAGCCGGTCCACTTCGCGGGCAGCCCCGAGGACCTCATGGCGGTGCGGGCCGCCGTGGACCTGCCCGTGCTCCGCAAGGACTTCGTCACCACCCCCTACCAGGTCTGGGAGGCCCACGCCTGGGGGGCCGACGCCGTGCTCCTGATCGTGGCCGCGCTCGAGCCGGCCCTGCTCGTCGACCTGCTCGACGAGGCCAGGGCGGCTGGCCTGGACGCGCTCGTGGAGGTCCACACCCGCGAGGAGGCGGCCGTGGCCGAGCTGGCTGGAGCCGCCCTGGTCGGCGTGAACGCGCGCGACCTGGCCACCCTCGAGGTCGACCTGGGCCGTTTCGTCCAGATCCGGGAAGCCCTGCCCGCTGGGGCCACCGTGGTCGCCGAGAGCGGGATCTCCACCCGGGCCCAGGTCGAGGCGGCGGCCGCCGCCGGTGCCGACGCCGTGCTGGTGGGGGAGTCGCTGGTCCGCTCCGACGACCCCGAGGAGCTGCTCGCCGTCCTGCTCGGCCAGCGGAGCGGCAGCCTCCGGTAACGACAACGGGTCCAGGGGCTCAGGCAGCGGAGCGGTAGCCCCGGCGACGAGAGGGAGGAAACATGGCAGAGCCGAGGAAGATCCTGCTCAGCGAGGACGAGATCCCGACCGCGTGGTTCAACGTCATGCCGGCGCTGCCCACCAAGCCCGGCCCCTACCTGCACCCGCAGACCCGGGAACCGGTCGGGCCGGACGCGCTCACCCCGCTGTTCCCGATGGACCTGATCATGCAGGAGGTCTCGACCGACCCGTGGGTCGACATCCCGGGCCCGGTCATCGACGCCTACCGGCTGTGGCGGCCCACCCCGCTGATCCGCGCCCTCGACCTCGAACAGGCCCTCGGGACCCCGGCCCGGATCTACTACAAGTACGAGGGCGGCTCGCCGGCCGGCTCCCACAAGCCGAACACCGCCGTGCCCCAGGCCTACTACAACGCCCAGGCGGGCATCCGGCGCCTGACCACCGAGACCGGGGCCGGGCAGTGGGGCAGCGCCCTCGCGTTCGCCTGTGCCCGGTTCGGGCTGGAGTGCAAGGTCTACATGGTGCGGGCCTCCTACGACGGCAAGCCCTACCGGCGCTCGATCATGGAGACGTGGGGCGCCTCGGTCGTCCCCTCGCCGTCGGACGAGACCAGCGCCGGCCGGGCCGTGCTCGCCGAGGACCCGGACTCACCCGGCTCCCTCGGCATCGCGATCTCAGAGGCGGTCGAGGTGGCCGCCCAGTCCGACGACACCCACTACGCGCTCGGCAGTGTGCTCAACCACGTCCTGCTCCACCAGACCGTGATCGGGCTGGAGCTCAAGGCCCAGCTCGCGCGGGTCGGCGTCGAGCCCGACGTGCTCGTGGCCTGCGTCGGCGGCGGATCGAACTTCGGCGGCTTCACCTTCCCGATCCTGGCCGACAAGCTGGCTGGGAAGTCCGACGTCCGGGTGGTCGCGGCCGAGCCGACCGCGGCGCCCACCCTCACCAAGGGCCGCTTCGAGTACGACCGCGGCGACCAGGCCGGCATGACCCCGCTCATGCCCATGTACACCCTGGGCGCCGACTTCATCCCGGCTCCGATCCACGCCGGCGGCCTGCGCTACCACGGCGACTCGCCGATCGTGTCCCTGCTCGCCAAGGAGGGCCACGTCGAGGCGGTCGCCTACCCGCAGTCCAAGGTGTTCGACGCGGCGGTGCAGTTCGCCCGCACCGAGGGCGTGCTGCCAGCGCCAGAGCCCGCGCATGCCATCCGCGCCGTCATCGACGAGGCCCTGCGCTGCAAGGAGGAGGGCCGCGAGGAGACGATCGTGTTCAACCTCTGTGGCCACGGCCACTTCGACCTCAAGGCCTACGAAGACTACCTCTCCGGGAACCTGCTCGATGTCTGAGGCGCCGCCGGTCCGCGGGACGACCATTGCCGAGGCGCCCGGGGCGGCGGACCCGGGCCCGGGCGGCGCCACGGGCGAGCGGGTGGGCGGCGGAGGCGGTCTGGCCGCGGTCCCGCACCCGCCCGACCCGGGCGGCCACTTCGGGCCCTACGGGGGTCGCTTCGTCCCTGAGGTGCTCATGGCCGCCCTCGACGAGCTGAGCGCCGCCTTCGCCGAGGCCACGGCCGACCCGGCGTTCGGGGCCGAGCTGGACCGGCTCAGGCGTACCTACGCCGGGCGGCCCACCCCCCTGTACCTGGCCGGGCGCCTCTCCGCCGAGCTCGGCCTCAGGGTCTGGGTCAAACGCGAGGACCTGCTCCATACCGGCGCCCACAAGCTCAACAACTCCCTGGGCCAGCACCTGCTCACCAAGCGGATGGGCAAGCCGCGGGTGATCGCCGAGACCGGGGCCGGCCAGCACGGGGTGGCCACCGCCACCGTGGCCGCCCTGCTCGGCCAGGAGTGCGTGGTCTACATGGGCGAGGAGGACACCCGCCGCCAGCGCCTCAACGTGGTCCGCATGCGCATGCTGGGCACGGACGTGCGGGCGGTCGCCACCGGCACCGCCACCTTGAAGGACGCGATCAACGAGGCGCTGCGGGACTGGGTCGAGTCGGTCGGCACGACCCACTACGCGATCGGCTCGGTGGTCGGGCCCCACCCGTTCCCGGTCATGGTGCGCGAGTTCCAGCGGGTGATCGGCGAGGAGGCCCGAGCCCAGGTCCTCGATGCCGAGGGGCGGCTGCCCGGGCTGGTCGTCGCCTGCGTCGGCGGCGGCTCCAACGCCGCCGGCGTGTTCGCCCCGTTCGTCGACGACGACGTGCCGCTCGTGGGCGTCGAGGCGGGCGGCCGGGGCCCCGGGCCGGGCGACAACGGCGCCCCGCTCAACTTCGGCCAGGCCGGCGTGCTCCACGGCGCCCGATCCTACCTGCTGCAGGACGCCGACGGGCAGGTGCTGCCGACCCACTCGATCTCGGCCGGCCTCGACTACCCGGGCGTCGGGCCGGAGCACGCCTGGTGGCGCGACACCGGCCGGGTCGCCTACCGGCAGGTCGGCGACGCGCTCGCCCTGGACGGGTTCCGGCTCTTGGCCCGCACCGAGGGGCTGCTGCCCGCCCTCGAGCCAGCACACGCGATCGGCTGGCTGGCCGAGGCGGCCCGGACCGGCGAGGTGGCACCCGGCACGGTGGTCGTGCTCAACCTCTCCGGCCGCGGCGACAAGGACGTGGACACCGTCGCCGCCCTGCTGGAGGACGCCGATGCCTGACGCCCCCGTGACCAGTGGCCCAGGCACCCCGGGGCCGCCCGGGCCAGGCACCCCGGCGTCATCCGGGCCAGGCACCCCGGGGCCGCCCGGGCCAGATGCCCGGGCTGGCCCCTCGGACCTGCTCGCCGGGTCAGGCGTCCCGGGCGTCCCCAGCCGCGGCACTGCCGGCGCCGGCGGGTCCGACGGCGTCCCGCCGGTCGAGCGGCTGGAGGCGCACCTGGCCAGCCTCCGCGCCGAAGGCAGGGCGGCGCTGGTCGCCTACGGGGTGGCCGGCTACCCGGACCTGCCCGGGTCGCTGGCCGCCTTCCGGGCCATGGCCGAGGCCGGCGCCGACGTGCTGGAGGTCGGCCCGCCCTACTCCGATCCGCTGATCGACGGGCCGGTCATCCAGCGGGCGGTGCAGACCGCCCTCGACCGCGGCATCCGCCTCGACGACGTTCTCGGCATGGTCGCCGAGCTGACCAGAAGCGTCGACACGCCCGTGGTGCTGCTCGTCTACTACAACCTGGTCGCCCACCGGGGCCCCGAGCGCTTCGCCCACGAGCTGGCCGAGGCGGGTGCGTGCGGCGCGGTCGTGCCCGACCTCCCACCCGAGGAAGCTGGGCCCTGGATCGAGGCGGCCGGCCGCGCCGGGATCGCCCCGGTGTTCCTGGCCGCGCCGACCTCCACCGACGACCGGCTCGAGGCAGTCGCCGCGGCCGGCCGCGGGTTCGTGTACGCACAGGCGTCCCTCGGCGTCACCGGTTTGCGGGCGTCCCTCGCGGCCGGCATCGACGAGCTGGTCGCCCGCGTTCGCACACACGCCGACCGCGCCGTCTGCGCCGGCATCGGGGTGTCCAACGCCGAGCAGGCCGCCGCGGTGGCCCGCTTCGCCGACGGGGTGATCGTCGGCACCGCCCTGGTCCGCCGGCTCGGCGAGGCCGGCGTCGACGGCGTCCGCTCGCTCACCCGTGAGCTGGCCACGGCCGTGCACGGCGCCCGGGCCGGCGACCCTGCCCCAGTGTCCCGGCCGTAGCCGGTCCCCGGTCCGGCGACCAGTCCCCGAGCCCCGTCCCGGCGGGCCTCCCCATCCGGCGGGCCTCCCCATCCGGCGGGCGGGTGGGGTTGGGCCCTTGCCGTCCGGTTCGGGCGGTATCATCGGCGGTCGCCCGCGAGTGGCGCCGGGGTTTCCCCGGGGCGTCGGCGGGCAGCAACCCATCTTCGTGACCTTCCTCCAGGCGCACGAACGGCAAGGAGACCCCATGCGAGGTGCACAACGCATGTCCGGTTCCGGGTCCACGGCCGGGCGGGGCCGCAACGGCCGGGACCCCGCCGGGCCGTCCGGCTCCGCTTCTGTCCCCTTGGCCGCGGCCGAGGCCGGTCCCGCCGGCTCTGGTCCCGCTGCTGCCTCTGGTCTCGCCGCTGAGGCCGGAGGCGCCGCCGCCTCTGGTCGCGCCGCTGGGGCTGGTCGCGCCGCCGCCTCTGGTCCCGCCGCTGGGGCCGGAGGCGCCGCTGCCTCTCGTCCCGCCGCTGGGGCAAGTCCCGCCGCTGGGGCCGGCCGCGCCGCCGGGGCCGGGCGGTCCTGGCGCGGCCGGGCCTGGCGCCTGGCCGGCCTGGCCGCCGCGGGCTGGGTGCTGCTGTTTGGAGGCGTCCTGATCGGCG
>DASYUT010000187.1 GCA_036000965.1 Actinomycetes bacterium | reverse complement strand
CTCGACGCTCAAGCGGCGCGGGGCGAATGCCGTCGTCACTTGAGCGGAAGCGGACGTAGCCGACGCTCGTCGACCGCGTAGATGAAAGGGCCAGGCTCGGCGCATGCCGCTTCCATGGCGGACAGGTTGTGAAGGAACCGGTTCGTCATCTCCTGGGCTGTTAGGTTCTGCCGTGGGATGCAGAAACAGCGGATCGCATAGCGCTTCACCGCTTGTCGCTCGGCGACGTTGGAACGGATGCTGCGATCCTTCATCAGCACTACCCAGCCACGTCGTCCCGCCTCCTTGAGCCACATCACATCCTTGACTTCCTGGTCGGCAGGGACGCCGTAGTGTTCGGCGAGGGTCACCAAGTGAAGTCCGGCCGCTCGCAGGAGCCCAGGCACCTGGATGCGGCCCAGGCTGCGGTCGAGGAAGCGATCAGGCAGCCCGGCGGGATGCGACACGCAGGGCGTCCTCAAGCTCCGCCGGTGGAACGCCGAACTCCTCGGCGACCATGCCGAGGTCCTCGCCCGCCCAGAACCGCTCCAGCACGTCAGCGACCCTCGCCGCCCCGTGGGCGAAGATGGGCTGGCCGAAGGAGCGCTCAGGGTCAGCGACGACCTTGGCGGACCGATAGTCGGGAAGGCGAATTAGCCGCGCATAACCGTCCGGCCCGTACTCGATACGCTCGAGGTAGTCCTGGATGACCGGAGCGAAGACACGCTGGTTGTTCCGCACGACGACCAGCTCGCGGGTGTCTATCGCCTCTGGGGTGTCGCCGTGCCGCTCGGCGTAATCGTAGAGCACCTCAGCGCCGTCGGTGTACAGCGCTTTGGACGCGAGGGCGTGCTCAAGACCGACGGTCTCGGCGAGGGCTGCGAGGGCCGGTCGGATGCGTTGCATCGTAATGCCCTTGCTGCGAAACGCGGCCAGCACCATCCCTTCCGCCAGCCCGATGAAAGGGATCGTCGGATGGTTCCCGCCGTGGCTTGGCAGAGCAGTCACGATCGGCTCGCCAATGACTGCACGGCGGCCGAGCGGCCGGCGAACATAGCCCTTCGCCCACGTCGTGAACGTTGCGGTTGGCACACCCAAGTACTTGGCGGCCTCCGTCATACGATACAGCGGCACCTCGAAGCGCACGTCGGGTTCGGAGGACCGCCTGGTCATCTCACCGCCCCCTCGCCTGATGCTCGCGGCCAGCCTGCCCGGCTCCTAGCGGTAGGACGGCTAACGGTAGGACGGCTAAGTCTTACACGACTACGCGACAGGCCGGGTAGGGGAAGTCAACACTGAGACCGACCAGGCGCCACGACCCCGCACAAGGTCGGCCGTGCGCAAGCCAGCTTGGCGGAACGATCGCGTTGAGGGGGACACTCCCCCGTGAACCTGGCTGCTGTACACCGGTACGGGAGTCACATCCATGTGTAAGCACACGGAGGGCCCGGCCCGCTCCCTTCCAGCCGTTCACATCACGACAGAGAGACTCGACCCTTCCGCAAAGCCCGGATCATGGCCTACGACGCAGTAACCTGACAAGCACGCCAGGTCACGCGCTGTGTCACGAGACGCGTTGCAGCTGGCAGGTACCGGAAGACGGCAGCCTGCTGGAACGGCACACGGGCGCTGGCGGTGAAGACAGACAACCGCCCATCGGCGAGCATGCCCACCTGGGTGGGGAGGCGACTAGGCTGACGGCGAGGTCCGATCGAGCGCGGAGGCGGGTGTGGATCGAGAGCGGGATGGGGGCGCGGTGACCGCCCCGGCAGTCGAGGTGCGCGACCTGGTCAAGCGCTACCCAAAGAGCAAGGTGAACGCCGTCGACGGGGTGTCGTTCACGGTCACCCCGGGCGAGGTCTTCGGTCTGCTCGGGCCGAACGGCGCAGGCAAGACGACCACGGTCGGCATCCTGACCACCCGGGTGCGGCCAAGCGGCGGGGTGGCCCTCGTCGCCGGGGCCGACGTGGGTGCCGACCCGGTGCGCGCCCGTCGCCTGGTCGCGGTCGTCCCCCAGCGCAACAACCTCGACCGCTCCCTGTCGATCCGCCAGAACCTGCTCTTCCACGCCGCCTACCACGGCGTGCCGGCCGCCGAGCGGGGCCACCGAGCCGACGCGCTGCTCGAGGAGTTCGGACTGGCCGACCGGTCCGGCGAGAAGCCCGACATGTTCTCGGGCGGCCAGGCCCAGCGAATCATGGTCGCAAGGGCGCTCATGCACGCGCCGAAGGTGCTCTTCATGGACGAGCCCACCACCGGACTCGACCCGGCCGCCCGGCTGTTCGTCTGGGACCGGGTCCGCGACCTGCGGGCTCGTGGCGTGACGATCGTGCTCACCACCCACGACATGGACGAGGCAGCCGAGCTGGCCGACCGGGTGGGGATTATGGATCGCGGCAGGCTGCTCGCCCTTGACACGCCGGACGGGCTGACCCGCGGGCTGCCGGGCCAGACCACCCTGGAGGTGGCGCTGGCCCCGGCCGACGGAACGTCGCCCGACGACCTGCTGGCCGCGCTCGGCGCCCTCGACGGGGTCGAGCGGGTCGAGCGGGTGGAGGCCGCCCATGCCGGGCCCCCCGCCTTCGCCGGCGGCTGGCCCGGCATGAACGGGCCACCGGCTGGTCCGCCCCCAAGGGGCGGCGGGACGGAGGGCGACGGCCGGCCACGGGAGCTGCGGGCCCGGCTGTACCTCTCGGGTGACGCGCCGCTCATGCTCGCGCCGGTGGCCACGATGCTCGCCGCGCGGGATGCCCAGCTCACCGACGTGAGCATCGGTACCCCCAGCCTGGAGGACGTCTTCATCAGCCTCACCGGGAGGTCGCTGCGGTGAGCGCGACGATCACCCCGGCCACCGCGGCCGAGCCGGCCGCGGTCAGCCAGGTCCGCGTGTTCCTGGCCGTGCTGCGGCGCGACGTCTACGTGACCGCACGAGAGCTGCCCGTGTTCCTCGCCCAGGTCATCCTGCAGCCGCTGTTCCTGCTGTTCGTCTTCGGCAAGGTGCTGACCGACCTCGGCTTCGCCCGCGGCGGCTACACCGAGGTCCTGTTCCCCGGCGTCGTCGCGCTGACCGCCGTGATCACCGCCCTGCAGGGCACCGCCCTGCCGCTGGTGATCGACTTCAGCTTCACCAAGGAAATCGAGGACCGGCTGCTCGCCCCCCTGCCGGTCGGGATGGTGGCGGTCGAGAAGATCGTGTTCGCCGCCATGCGCGCCCTGCTGGCCGCCGTGGTGATGTTCCCGATCGGCATCTGGGTGCTCGGCTCGATCCCGTGGCGGGCCAGCGGTCTGCCTCTGCTCGTCACCATCCTGGTGCTCGGCTCGCTGGTCGGGGCGGCCCTCGGCCTGATCCTGGGGACGGCCGTGCCGCCGAACCGGATCAACGTCATGTTCGCCCTGATCCTCACCCCGCTGCTGTTCACCGGGGCGAGCCAGTACCCGTGGGCGTCGCTCGACCGGCTCCGCTGGTTTCAGGTGGTGACCGCCTTCAACCCGCTCACCTACGTCAGCGAGGGGCTCCGGGCCGCCCTCGAGCCCGCCGTCCCGCACATGCGGCCCTGGATATCGGTGCTGGTCCTGGCCGCCACCCTGGTGGCGTTCACAGCGGTCGGCGTCCGCTTGTTCCTGCGCCGCGCGATCGACTGACCGGGCTAGCCGGCCATGTGATCACGACGAATTGACGCTGCGGGTCCTGGGACTGCCCTGCAAGGCTAGCCGGCCCAGGCGTCCTCACGACCTGCTCGTGGCCTAGGCGTCCTCACCGCCTGCTCGTGGTGCTGTCCACGTGGGCGGTGACGGACCTGCCGCCGGGGTGGCGGTGGCCCTCGCTGGCGTCGCCGGGACGCTGGCACTCGCGACAACATCCGCGCCCGCCGCCAGGGCCCAGGGATGGCCTTCGCGGCCTGAGCCACGACCTGCTGCATCGCGGGCGTTCCGGCAGCCCCCTGGCGCGACGTCACCTGACCCGCGTGAGCACCATCCGGTTGCCGCCCCTCCGGAGCGCGGGCGTAAACTCCCCGGTGGAGGCTTGGCCGAGCGGTCGAAGGCACACGCCTGGAAAGCGTGTAGGGGGGCAACCTCCTCGAGGGTTCGAACCCCTCAGCCTCCGCCACGAGAACAGGTCATCTACCTGCGCGTACGCTGTCGCCGTTCCCGGCTGGTCCGCGCTGGGTCCGCACGCGGTTGACGAGTGCGGCTGTCCGGGCCTGCTTAGAGGACATTCCGGAACTGGTAAGGAGCCGGTTGGAACGACCTACTAAAGAAGTTCGCTCGTTCCTGCGATGTTGTGGCAGCATGGGAGCATGAGACCAACTGCCTACCGCCGCAACGCCCGCGGCCTCCGCGACCGCCAGGCGTTCGAACACGTCCGCATGCAGGCCGGCGCGCTGTTTGCCGCCGGCCGCTCCCAGGCCGAGGTCGCCCGCGAACTCGGCGTCTCCCGGCAAAACGCCAGCCGCTGGCACGCCCACTGGCACGCGGGCGGGCCCGAGGCGCTGCGCAGCGCCGGCCCCACCGGGCAGGCCCCGCGCCTGTCCGAGCCCCAGCTTGCCGCCATCGACCAGGCGCTGCGCGAGGGCGCCCCCGCCCACGGGTTCGACACCGAC
>DASYUT010000186.1 GCA_036000965.1 Actinomycetes bacterium | reverse complement strand
CCGCTCACCAGCAACGACGCCAACCCGCTCACGCCGAACGACGGGCAACAGCCAGGGCCATGACCCGAGGGTCGCCGAACCGTAGGGCCGGGGCCCTCCTGCCCTCCTCGACGGTGGGGTGCGCGACCCGCGCAAAGGCTGGGCTCGCGAGGACACAGCCCTGACCGACCCGCTCAGCATCCAACAGCCGGGCGTTGATCGCACGGGCCTTGCCCTGCAGTTCGTCGAGGTGGACCAGGCGGCGGTTGACCCGCAGGTCGGTGGGTGAGTTGATGACGGTCTCGATGCGCAGCGCCCGGCCGTCTTTGAGGTACTGCTTGAGGCGGGAGTGCCGGTAGAAGGCGTTGACGGTGACGTCCACGCCACGGGTGACGACCTTGGTTTTGAACACTCCTGGGGTGGCGCGTTTGGGGCCGGTGACGATGCGCCGGTCGAAGACCAGTTCGACGGTGTCCGGCCGGCCCAGGTCGAGGTTGTCGGCGACCAGGGCTTCGAAGAAGGACCGGGCGTGGCGGGGGGCGTCGAACACGATGGTGCGGGAGGTTTCGACCTGGCGCATGGTCAGGTCCCACCAGAACCCGCCGTCGCGGTCAGCGGTGGAAAGCGGCAGCGGCAGCCGCGAGGCCCACCGTTCGAAGAACACCCGGATGGTGCCGGGGCCGAGACGGTCGCAGATCGTTTGCAGGGCGGCGGGGTCGTCGGCCGAGGCGAAGCCGCTGGACAGCTCGGCGAACCCGATCCCGGCCTTGGCCGCCTGCCGTTTGGCCCATTCATGGCCGTTGACCCATACCTTGACCGGGTAGGGGAACCAGGAGCAGACCTTGATGACCGCGGGGCCGGAGTCGTCGTCCCACACGTACACGTAGAAGACCGTGACCCGCCGCTGCTGCTTGGTGAAGGAGCACTGCGGAGGCCTGGCCGGGTCGGTGTCGCGCCTGCGGGCGGTCCACACCACCTGGAACTCCTGGGCCACCCCGACCGCGGCGACCTGCGAACGGCCGGTCCTGGCCGCCCGACCCAGATGGGGCCGCATCACACCGATCTTGCGGTCGTCGCGCCGGAACCGCACCACCGGGATGTGGTTGTCCTCGGCAAAGCGCCGCATGCCATCGCGGAACCGGGCACCGGTCTGCTCGAACACCGCCGGCGACGCGACCGGCATGCCACGGTGCTCGTGCAGGAAGAACACGACCCCGCCAGGGGTCTGCAGCTTCTGGACGAACGCGGACAGGCAGAGCCGGTCCAGGCACGAGATGTCCAGCACAGTGTGCCCGTCCAGCACATCGTTGACCGTCACCACGCGCTCGCCCATGACCGCGCACCTCCACACCGACGGCTATGGACCAGAGGATGCGGCCGCAGCCAGGAAAGGACCAGCTCAGTCACCCGTCTGGGCGGTCCGAGGCGAAGCCTCTCTGGGAGCGTGGTGTCTTTTGGGAAATCTCACTGTTGGTGACAATCCACATGCTACCTGAGCTGCTAGTTTCACTCAAAGCGTTCGTCCTTCCAGCTGCTGAGGCCCATTGGGCACCACGCTCCCATTGGGCACCACGCTCCTAGTGCCGGTCCCCTCTCGTTCGTAGGCTCAGCTCCCTCCGCAGATGAGGGTAGACGCTGATCTTGGGGCGTGCTGATGGTGGAGCCGGAGGAGCACACCCCGGTGCTGGTGGTCGGCGCGGCCGTGTCCCATGTCGATCCGGTTGGAAGCCGTTCGTATAGAGGGTGAGAAGCCGGTACGGTGCCGACGGTACGTCAAGGGAGGAACTTCAAATGAGCAAAGTCGTTGTGAACACGCACCTGACGCTCGACGGCGTGATGCAGGCACCGGGCCGCCCCGACGAGGACCTCCGCGGCGGCTTCGAGCACGGCGGCTGGGAGCCGCCCTACGGCGATTCGGTCATGGGCCGCGTGATGGCAGAAGGAATTGCCAAGGGCGGGTCCCTGCTGCTCGGGCGACGGACCTACGAGGACTTCGCTGCCTTCTGGCCCAACCAGACCGACAACCCCTTCACCGCGGTGCTGAACGACCGCCAGAAGTATGTTGCGTCGACGACGCTGGAGGAGCCGCTCTCGTGGAGCAACTCCACGCTCCTCAAGGGCGACGCCGCGGAGGCCGTGGCCAGGCTCAAGGAGCAGCCGGGCAAGGATCTCGTGGTCCTTGGCAGCGGAGCGCTGGTCCAGTCGCTGATGCGGCGCAACCTCGTCGACGAGTACCTGCTCCTGATCCACCCGCTGGTTCTGGGATCGGGGCGCCGTCTGTTCACCGACGGCGGTGCATTCGCCGCTCTCCGGCTCGTCGACACCAAGACGACGACCACCGGTGTGGTGATCGCGACCTACCAGCCGGCCGAACCGACGGCGGGGAAGACCAGCTAGGTCCGCGTTTGCGGTGGGCGCAGCCCGTCTCGGGGCGCGGTACGAAGCGCACCACCAAGTGCCATGTGGGCATGCCCAGTAGGCATGCCCAGGAGCGCAAGCCCCGAGACGCTAGACGCCAGGTTGGCGGGGCTTCGCGGTTACTGGCTGCCGGGGTAGCTCAGCTGCTCATCCCAGTCGGTTGGTCGTCCTTCGGGGGTGAGGTCAAACAGGTTCCAGAGCGGCTCAAGCGTGCCCACGTGGCGGGGGTCTTGTCCGGGGTCGGTCGGCGCGTAGAAGAGCTCTGCGCCCCAGACGTGGCGGATCGTCTCGCCGTCGCGGTGGAACACGTTCAGCATCGGCCGCTGCGATCCCTCGGCGGTCTCGCCGTGGTAGTCGCGGTTGTAGGTGGTGTTGGCCGAGGACACCAGCCGCAGCCGCCGCCAGCCGCGCTCCTTGGCGAAGGTGACGATGCGCGGCAGCGGGGACTTGGCGACCACCGCGAGGTTGACGCGCTGGCTTGCGTGCTCGGCCGCGCCGTCGAGCTGATCCAGGAACGCGGTGCACGACGGGCACGGGCCCTCCGCGAGCGGCAGGAGCGCCGTGTGGCCGGCTTGGGGTCCCGGCCGCTCATCGCCGGGGTCGCGCGGGAACATGAAGGTGTAGATCAGGAGCGAGTCCTTGCCGGGCGTAAACAGCTCGGACAGCCGCACGTCGGTCGGGGTGCCGTTTGCACCCTCCCGCTGGAAGATGTAGTCCTCGGGGACGACCCCGCCAGGTGGGAGCTCACGCCTGGCGGCAGCCACCGCCTCGGTGGCGCGGCGCAGCTCGATCTCCTTCTCGAGCAGCCGGTCGCGCGCCGCCCGGTAGTCCACCGACTCCCCGGGAAATGTGATGCTCATGGCTGCTCCTCTCGGATTGACCCCCGGCACGTGCGCGGCTGCAGGGCGTGCCGGGCACAGTCAACACCATCGACCCGACACGGCTGCTGCGCTACTCGGGTCAGGCGGCAGTTGACACTGCTTGCCGACCCGCCAGCGGTGGTCGCGCTGACGACCTTCGACGCCGACCAGGGGTATGTGTCCCGGGTGCTCGACAAGCTCGGTTGCGCGAACCGCACCCAGGCCGGGCTGCTCGCCCGCGACGCCGGCATTGCCGGGCGACAAGCACGGCTCGGCACGCCCGGGTTCGCCCGGGGTGGTGCAACGCCTGGGTCGGGCGACCCGGGGAACGCCGCTGGCGGTCGCAGGCTCCTCGCGCCATCCTCTGGGCATGGTGCAACTGCAGAGGGTTGCCTCAGCGGACCTTCCCAGGGCGGAACTGCAGGCCGTGCGCCGACTGCTGGACCAGGCGTTCGAGGGTCGCTTCACCGCCGACGACTGGCACCACACCCTGGGCGGGCTCCACGTGCTTGCGCTCGAGGAGCGCGAGGTGGTGGCGCATGCGGCGGTGGTGGACCGGACGCTTGCCGCCGGAGGTCGCCCACTGCAGACCGGCTACGTGGAAGGTGTCGCCAGCCGGCGTGACCGCCGCCGGCAAGGCCTTGCCACGCTGGTGCTCCGGGACGCCGACCGGATCATCCTTGAGCACTACCAGCTGGGAGCCCTCTCGGACGGGACCGCCATCCCAGGCTTCTATGAGCGGCTCGGCTGGGAGCGTTGGCGAGGGCCGACCTTCGTCGCATCCACGCTCGGCCCTGTTCGTACCGCCGATGACGACGACAGCGTGATGGTGCTGCGGACCCCCGCCACAGGCGACCTCGACCTGGCCGCCCCGTTGGTCTGCGACTGGCGGAACGGCGGCGTCTGGTGAGGGCCTCTGTAACCGCACATGAGGAGGAGAAGCTCATGAGCGTGGACACGGCTTGCGCGCCAGGCTTGCATACCCTAGGGGCGTAGAGTAGTCGGCGTAGAGTAATGGCCTGTCCGACCGGAAGATGCATCACCGGAAGATGCATCAGGGAGGGGCGCAATGCGCTGACCCAGACCAGCGCGGTGGACAAGGCGCCTACGAGGGTCGCCGTGGAGTTGCTCGACGATCACCTGCGTCACTGCGTCCGCGACGGCGTCGCCAGCAACGGCCCACAGGCCGAGACCATCGTCACCGAGGCGGCCGAAGCGGTCGCGCGCCTGGTGCACGCCTGATCCAACGCCAGGCGTCGGAGAGCCAACGAGGAATGAGCATGGGCACCCACGACAGGCATCGCACACAGCCCACCGAGCTGCAGCCCCCGACCGACCAGCTGTCCCCCAACGAGCACCGCGAGCACGCCGAGCCCGACCGCACTGCGCATGCCGGCCGCACTGCGCATGCCGACCACAGTGGGCATGGCGACCACAGTGGGCACGGCGGGCACAGTGGGCACGGCGGGCACGGCGATCACGCCGCCCAGTTCCGGGACCGGTTCTGGCTCAGCCTGGCCCTCTCGGTCCCAGTGGTCGTCTACTCGGAGATGGTGCAGGAGTGGCTGGGGTTCACCCCTCCGCAGTTCCCAGGATCCGGCTGGGTCGCGCCGGTGCTCGGCACGATCGTGTTCCTCTACGGCGGCTGGCCGTTCCTGCGGGGTGGGATCTCGGAGGCGCGAGCAGCGCAGCCGGGCATGATGCTGCTCATCTCGCTGGCCATCACCGTCGCTTTCGTGGCCAGCGCCGCCACCGCACTGGGCCTGTTCGACCTCGACTTCTGGTGGGAGCTGGCCCTGCTGATCGTGATCATGCTGCTCGGCCACTGGTTGGAGATGCGTGCCCTCGGTCAGGCCTCCAGCGCGCTGGACGCCCTGGCCACCCTGCTGCCCGACGAGGCCGAGCGGGTCACCGACGGCGGTACGGAGACCGTGCCCATCGCCCAGCTGACCGTGGGCGACGTGGTGCTGGTCCGCCCGGGCGGCCGGGTGCCGGCCGACGGCGTCATCGTCGACGGTTCCGTCGAACTGGACGAGTCGATGGTCACCGGCGAGTCTCGCCCGGTGCCCAAGCGGCCCGGCGACCGCGTGGTCGCGGGCACAGTCGCCGTCGACTCGGCGATCCGGGTCCGGGTCACCGCGGTCGGCGAGCAGACCACGTTGGCCGGCATCCGCCGGGCTGGTCGAGCAGGCCCAGGCGTCTCGCTCCCGCGCCTAGGCGCTCGCCGACCGGGCCGCCGCCTGGCTGTTCTGGTTCGCTGTGAGCGTTGGGCTGATCACCTTCGTGGTCTGGCTGGCCTTGGGCGAGCCCGGCCAGGCCGTCGAGCGCACGGTCACGGTGCTGGTGATCGCCTGCCCGCACGCCCTCGGCCTGGCCATCCCGCTGGTCATCTCCACCTCGACCGCCCTGGCGGCCCGTAACGGCATCCTGGTCAAAGACCGGCTAGCGCTGGAGCGGATGCGCACCGTCGGCGCGGTCCTGTTCGACAAGACCGGCACCCTGACCAAGGGCGAGCCGATCCTCACCGGGGTGGTCGCCGTCGACGGCGACGAGGACGCCCTGCTGCGGCTGGCCGGCGGGGTGGGGGCCGACAGCGAGCATCCGCTGGCCCGGGCGATCGTGGCCGCCGCCCGCGCCCGCGGCGAGCTGGCTCCTGCACGCGACTTCCGCTCCATCACCGGCCGGGGCGTCATCGCCCGGGTCGATGGAGCCACGGTGGCGGTGGGTGGGCCGGCGCTGCTGCGCGAGCTCGGCGCTGCCGAGCCCGACGCGGTCACCGAGCAGGTCCATGCCTGGAAGCGGCGCGGCGCTGCCGTGCTGTACGTGGTCCGCGATGACAAGGTCGTCGGGGCGCTGGCGCTGGAGGACGAGATCCGGCCCGAGTCCCGCCAGGCCGTTGACGAGCTGCACCGGCTCGGCAAGCGGGTGGTCATGATCACCGGGGACGCCCGCCAGGTCGCCGACGCGGTCGCCGCCGTGCTGGGCGTCGACGAGGTCTTCGCCGAGGTCCTCCCCGAGGACAAGGACGCCATCGTGGCCGACCTGCAGCGCCGCGGCCTGAAGGTCGCGATGGTCGGCGACGGGGTCAACGACGCCCCTGCGCTGGCCCGCGCCGACGTCGGCATCGCCATCGGGGCCGGCACCGACGTGGCCATCGAGTCGGCCGGCGTCGTCCTGGCCAGCGACGACCCTCGCGGGGTCGTCGCCGTCATCCGCCTGTCGCAGGCGAGCTACCGCAAGATGCAGCAGAACCTCGCCTGGGCGACCGGCTACAACCTGGTCGCCGTGCCGGTCGCGGCCGGGGTGCTCGCCCCGGCCGGCATCACCCTGGCCCCCGCGGTCGGTGCGGTGCTGATGAGCGCGTCCACCATCGTGGTCGCCCTCAACGCCCAACTGCTGCGCCGCGTCGACCTACGCCCCAGCGCCCGCAGCCGAGCCAGGGCTGGGAACTCAGCGCCCGTAGCCGAGCCAGGGCTGGGAAGGAGAAGCCATGACGACGGCCACCGGGTGGGCGCTGGCCGGTTCATCCGGACGAGACGAGCTGGATGTCGTGGGTGTCGGCGTCGGTGGCGGCGAAGCTGAGCAGCCGGGCGCCTTCCTCGGCCAGGGTGGTGCGGTCTGGCGTGGGCAGTGGTTCGAAGGGCTTGATGCGCAGGGTGGCGGTGGCTTGGTGCCGGGTGATCCTCCAGGTCCCGCGGAGGAAGCCGTCGACGAGCACGGTGCCGAGGACCCCGCCGTTGCCGGCGAACAGCGGCACGCGGCGGTGGTCGTCGGAGATGATGCGGCTGCGGTCGGCGTGCGACAGCAGCACGTTGTCGTACTCGGGCAGGAAGCGCGGCGGGGCCGGGGTGTCGGGGTCGGGCCGCGGCGCGTCGGGCAGGTCGAGCAGCTCGTTGCCATGCTCGTCACGGAAGCTGCGCAGCCGTGGCCGCAGCCGCTCGGCGACCTCACGCAGCCGGGTCAGACCCGACCAGGTCCGCAGGTCGTTGACGGTGGCCGGGCCGAACGCGGCCAGATACCGCATGACCAGCTCGTGCGGCGGAGGGGTGGGCTCGAGGTCACGGCTGAGCCAGGCCTGGGTGGTGGTCCAGGTGGCCTGCCCGCTGGCGCCCCAGATGCCGCGGGGTGGCACCTGGATGAGTGGCACCAGGTAGGTGATGGCGTAGGCGAGAGAGGCCGGGTCGTGGTCGGGCCAGCGCGCACCCAGCAGCGGGCCGAGCGCAGCGCGGGTGCGCGGCTGCTGGGCCAGCAGCGCTTGGCCGGCGGCGAGGAGCGCCTGGGTGTCGACGCCGGTGAGGTTGCGGGCGAAGGGGCTGGCCGAGAAGCTGCGCTCCAGGACTGGTTGGAGCAGCGGGCGCAGTGCCAGGCAGTCGCGGGTGGTGACCAGATGGATGGTCGCGCGCAGCAACGGGGTGCGTACTGCGCGCCGCTCGGTGAGCAACTGGGCCAGCTGGTCGGGGTGGAAGCGGTCCAGGCGGGTCCACAGGCCGACATAGGGTGCGTTGGGCGCTTGAGCCTGCATGCCGACCAGGTGCTCGATCGCGTCGGCAGCGGGCAGCTTGGTGCGGCGCAGCAGCAGCTGGCGTTCCAGCGTGGCGCGGTTGAGGGCGCGCCGGCTGAGCACCTCGCTCGGCCCGCTCCCGCCTGGCGGGGTGATGGTCTCCGATGGCGGTCGTGTCGGCATCCCTCTCCCCGTCTAGGTGGCCACGAACGGCCCGAGCTGCTCCATGGTCAGGCTCGGCCGAGGCGCTGGCGGAGCCAGCCGGCGGCGATGCGGGTGGCAAGGCCAGTGGTGACCACGCCCTTGCCGAAGGCGATGGCGCCGGCGTCGTGGAGCACGGCCGGGTCGCTCGCCGCGGCGACCAGCAGGTCGGTCGAGCGGGGCCAGGCGGCCAGGCGGCCGAGCAGCGCGGTGTGCCGGAAGTGGCGGCCCAGCTCGGCCCGGAGCAGCTCGGCGTAGCGGGGTCCCGGCCGGTCCGGGGCCGTGAGGGCCGCCTCGGCGGCGAGCCGGCCCGATGCCAGGCCGTAGTAGATGCCCTCCCCGGTGAGCGGGTTGACCAGCGAGGCGGCGTCGCCCACGAGCAGGACCCGTCCCTGGTAGGGCACGGGGCGGGCCGACGACAAGGGCAGGTGGTGCGCCTTGAGCGTGGCCGGGTCGCAGTCGAGGTCGGGCAGGTGGCGGCGCAGCTCGGCCCGGAGTGCCGCCTTGCCGCCGTGCAGCCGGGCCAGCGGCAGGATGAACCCGGCGTTCACGCGGTCGCCACCGGCCGGGAACGACCAGGCATAGGTGAGGCCGGCCGCGGTCCATGCCAGGTACAGCTCGCCGGTCCGGTGCGCCGCGGTCGCGTAGCCGCGCAGCGCGATCGCGGTGTGCGCGGCCGGGGCGGCCGCCACGCCGGCGAGCCGTCGGGTCACCGAGTTGGCCCCGTCGGCCCCGACCACGACGGCCGCCAGGCTGCCGTCGACCAGCACCCCGGCGCCGCTCGGGGCCAGCTCGCGCACGCGCCGGCGGCGCAGCTCGACCCCGGCGGCGACCGCGTGCGCAACCAGCCGGGCGTCGAGCACCTCCCGGGGCACGACGAAGGCGGCCCCGGGCGGCGCCCCGGTCACCTCGCACCCGCTCACCGACCGCACCCGCATCGCGGTGACCGGGGCGTAGCCCCGGACGGCGTCGCGCGCGCCGAGCAGCTCGAGCTCGTCCACGCCCTCGGCGCTCACCGCGTCCCCGCACACCTTGGCGCGGGGGAACGCCGCCTTGTCGAGCAGGAGCACGCGTGCGTCGGGCCGCCGCCGCTTGAAGTGCAGGGCCGCCGCCGCGCCGGCCGGCCCGGCCCCGACCACGACGAGGTCGAACCGCTCGGCCGTCATCCCTGCCGGCCTGCGGGCGCGACCGTGGCCATGCGCTCCTGGGCTTCGGCCCGCGGCAGCCCGCGCCGTTCGGCCATCCGCCTGGCCGCGGCCACGAGCGCCTGCGCCCGGGCCGTCACGGTCCAGCCGCTCGTGCGGCAGGAACGGCCGCCCGCAGGGCCGTGGCCGCCCGCTCCTCGCCGGCCCGCAGGCCGGCCACGCGGTCGGCCAGCTCCCCGAGCAGGGCCCGGGCCGCCCCGGCGTCGAGCGGGAAGTCCCGGCGCAGCTCGTGGCCGAGCGCGTCGAGCTCGCGGACCACCGCGACCACCTCGGTGGCCGCCTCGGCGCCTCGCTCCTGCACGAGCCGGTGCCTGCGGACCAGCAGCTGCCGTGCTCGCCCGAGGCCGGGGACCCGGTCGGGGAGGGCCGCCCCGGCCAGCGCGGTCCACCCGGCGGCCAGCTCGCGGTACCCGGCGGCCAGCGCGTGGAGCTCTGGCCGGCCGAGCGCGCCGGCGGCCTCGTCGAGGAACCCGGCGTACATGCGCCGGAACGCCCCGCCGCCCGTGCCCGACGCCTCGATCCAGTACACGACCCAGGTCAGGGCGTCGTACAGGCGCGGCCCGGGCGGGAACACGGTGGGCCAGCCCTTCTTGTCGCGCTGGTCGACGAGCAGGTCGGCCCACTTCGCAAGGCCGGGCACGCCGAAGTTGCGCATCGGCGGCTCCAGCATGCCGCGGCAGGTGTCGCGGACCCCGGCGGCGATGGCCGGGACGAGGTCGACCGGCCGCGCCAGCGCCTCGACCTCGACCAGGCGGTGCTTGGACGGGCGGACGCCCGCGCGGGCGGTGGCCAGCTCCACCCAGTGGAGCGGCACGGGTCCGGGCGCCAGGTCGACGACGGCGGGGCCGTCCCCCTCGAGCCGCACGACCACGCTCTGGGGCATCATGCCGGCCATGGTGGGGGGCAGCCCGTACCAGGGCAGGGCGGTAGGGTCGAGCGTGGCCACCACCCCGTGCCCGGCGTCCAGTGCCTGGCGGAGCTGGCGCTCGGCCGCCTTGGGGCTGGCAGTCTGCCTGACCGTGGCAGCTGCGCCCACCCGCTCGAAGACCGTCTCGACCAGTTCCCGCCCGAGGACGTGGGGGTTGATCCGCCCACCTACGTACAGGCTGGTGAAGTCCTGGTACTCGAAGACGAAGTAGGCCATCCCGATCCCGCCGCCAATCCCGAGCAGAAGCTGCTCGCTGAGCGGCTCGCCGGTGGTCGGGTGGGTGACGCCGAGTTCGGCCAGCACGCGGGCGACGGCCGCGGTCTCCGTGTGCTCCCCCCTTTGCCTCTCGAGGGCCCCGCTGGGGGTGGGCCGGAAGAGGTTGGGCGCTGGACCGCCGCCTGGGGCCAGCGTCTCCCATCCCCAGGGCGCCGTCAAGGCCCCTGAGGGGCGGGTCAGCCGGTGCTGGCCGGACGAGTCGACAGGCCGGTGCAGCCCCGCAGGGCCTGCCAGGAGGCCAGCGCCTGCCGGGCGGCCGCGCCGGTCATGGGGATGGGGACGCCGCCGGAGAGGAGCGCCGGGGTCCAGCGGACGCCGGTCACGGCCCGCCCGCGGACGGTGAGGGTGAGCACGCCGCTGCGGGCCGTCACCCCGCCCCGGGAGTGAAAGACGAAGTTCCCGAGTCCGTAGCTGACGTAGGCGCCGTCGAGGAAGCCGGCCCCGGCCAGGACGTGGGCGTGGGAGCCCACGACGACGTCGGCGCCGGCTGCCACCAGGCGGGGGGCGAGGGCCCGCTGCCTGGACATCGGGCAGCTCGACAGCTCCCGGCCCCAGTGGAGGAACACGACCACCGTGTCCGCGGCCTGCCTGGCCGCCCGTATCGCGGCGAGCAGCCGGTCGACCTGGTAGGCAGAGGCGAGCCCGGGCTTGCCGTCGCCCGCGCTCCAGGCGGCGGCCAGGTTCGAGTCCAGGACCTGGGTGGCGCCGACCACGGCGATCCGCTGGCCCCGGGCGGTGAGCACGAGGGCCCGGAACGCCTGGGCGGCGTCCCGGCCGATGCCGACGACCGGGAAGCGGGCGGCCGCCGCGGCGGCCAGGGAGTCCTGCAGCCCGACCGGCCCGAAGTCCTCGCCGTGGTTGTTGGCCATGGTGGCCAGGTCGACGCCGGCGGCTCGCAGGGCGGTGAACGCGGACGGCGGGGCCCGGAAGTTGAACTCCTTGGCGGCCGGGGTGCCCCTGGTGGTCACCGCGGTCTCCAGGTTGACCATGGCGAGGTCGGCCTGGCGGAGCACGGCGGCGACCGGGCCCATCGCGGTGGCCGGGTTCCGGGCCAGCCGGGTGGCGATCACGCCCTCGAAGTGCACGTCCCCGCCGAAGGCGAGCGTGACCGGAGCGCCGGTGGGCTGGCGCGGTCCCGCGCCCCCGGCCAGCCGGGTGGAGCTGGAGGACGTCCCGGTGACCACTCGAGGCTCCGTGCTCGCCGGCGCGGACGCCCGGGCGGCGGTGGTCGCGGTCGCCACGCCCGGCGAGGGGTCCGGTGAGCAGCCCGCGACCACCGCGAGCAGCAACGCGGTGCCGACGGCGAGGGTGCGCCAGCGTGCTCGGGGCCGGCCCGTGCCGGGCTCCGTGCCGGTGTGCTGCTGCGTGACGGGCTGGGGACCTGACACGGTGAAGCTCCAGGGTCGGCGGCACGGCGCGGGGGAAGGACCGAAGCCTTTCACGCCCCGGCCGGTGCTGCCAGCCCTGCCCTTCCGGGCAGGCGGGTCGGCAGCCCGGTAGCCGGCCACTGGGGCCTCGGGTCGCCGGGCGAACGACCTGCTGCCGGCACTCGTCCGAGCTGGATGTGGACGCCTCCTGGGCGGGCGGCCTCGGGTCGCCGGGTGGACGGCCTGCTGCCGGCCCTGGTCGAAGGGCAGCCGCTGGCCGCGTGCTCAGCCGGTCAGGTCGACGAGCAGGGGGGCGTGGTCCGACGGCTTCGGGCCCTTGCGGTAGGCGCGGTCGATGCCGCATCGGGCGAGCCTCGACGCCGGCTCGGCGCTGAGCAGCACCAGGTCGATGCGCAGCCCGAGGTTGCGGTGGAAGGCGCCGGCGCGGTAGTCCCACCAGGTGAAGCCGGGCTCCTCAGGCTCGACCTGCCGGTAGGCGTCCACCAGCCCGAGGTCGAGCACCGCCTCGAGCCGCGTCCGCTCGGCCGGCGTGACGTGGGTGCTGCCGGCGAACGCGGCCGGGTCGTAGACGTCCCGGTCGGTGCGGGCGACGTTGAAGTCACCGGCCACGACCAGCGGTCCGAAGGCCAGGCCGGCGACCCGGCCCCGCAGGGCTTCCAGGAACGCGAGCTTGCCGGCGAACTGCTCGCTGCCAACAGCACGGCCGTTGGGCACGTACACGCTCGCGACCCGGACGCCCCCCACCTCCGCCTCCACCCAGCGGGCCTCCTCCGACCAGGGCTCGCCGGGCAGGCCCTGGACCGCGCCGGTCACCGCCAGCCCGGCCCGCGCGGCGACGGCGACCCCGCCCCAGCGCCCGGCGCTGTGGTCGACCGCCTGGTAGCCCATGGCCTCGAGCTCGCGGTGGGGGAACGCCTCGGGCGCCGCCTTGGTCTCCTGCAGGCAGAGGACGTCGGGCCGGTGCTCGGCGAGCAGCTGCTCGACCCGGGGCAGCCGGGCCTTCAGCGAGTTGACGTTCCAGGAGACGAGTCGCACCACCGCAGCCTACCGGTGGGGTTCGGCAGTTCGCCCCAAAGCGCAGGCGCTGATCGCGGCTCCGCCTCCGGCGCCCCGTGCCGTTCGGCGGCGCGGGGCTGGAACCATCCTGGCGCTTGCGCCGTCCCATCTGGTGTCGGGACGGTGGGAACAAGGAGGACCGGGATGCGGGCGAGCCGCTGGGGGATCGGGCTGGTGCTGGTGGCGATGCTGGTGGCGAGCTGCAGTGGGGTTGGGGGTGATACGAGTAGCCCGGCCGCGGGAGGCGGGTCCGCGGACGCCGCCTCGTCCCCGGCGGGCGGGTCGAGGGAGGCCGCGGCCCCGGCGCCACCCGGCGAGCCCACCAAGAACGCGCCTGGCGGTGCAGGGGCGGCGGGCGCCGTCCGCCTTGCCGACCTCGGCAACCGGATCGTCCGCACGGCAACCG
The DNA here is from genome assembly GCA_036000965.1 of Actinomycetes bacterium. Classification (NCBI taxonomy): domain Bacteria; kingdom Bacillati; phylum Actinomycetota; class Actinomycetes; species Actinomycetes bacterium. Next base: position 67,621 of record DASYUT010000186.1, on the reverse strand, counting down.
TCGAGCTCGAGGTCGCCAAGGGCGACCTCGGCGACGCCATCTCCAGGGCCACCGACATCGTGGCCGCGCGCAAGGGCATCTACGTCGGCTCGACGACCTCGGTGCCGAGCGACGGCCGGTCCCGCGGCGAGGTCACCTTCCGGGTGCCGGTCCCGGCCTTCGAGGGCACGCTGCGCGAGCTCAAGGGACTTGGCACCTACCGGGGCGAGAAGTCGAGCACCGAGGACGTCACCGGCCAGTACGTCGACCTCAAAGGCCAGCTCGCCGCCTGGCGAGCCCAGGAGCGGGTCTACCTGCGGCTGCTCGACCGGGCCCGGTCGATCTCGGACGCCATCGCGGTGCAGAACCAGCTCCAGCAGGTGCAGTCCAACATCGAGCGCCTCCAGGGGCAGGTGAACTACCTCGAGGACCAGTCGTCGTTCTCGACGATCGTGCTGAACCTGGCCGAGCCCGGGGCGATCCCGGCCGCCGCGCAGCCCCGGGGCACCTTCGCCAAGGCGTGGCACACCGCGCTCTCCGGCCTCACCGCCATGGGGGCGGCCGCGCTGGTGGCCGTCGTCTGGCTCATCCCGGTGGCCCTGCTCGCCGGCCTGGTGCTCCTGGTCGTCCGGGCGATCCGCCGGCCCCGCCCGGCGGCCCCGGTCACCCCGGAGCCCGGGTCCTCGGCCGGGTAGCGCTCGGCTCCGTCCCGGGGCGGCCGATCGATCGCCCCGGGGACCTGGTCGGCTTGGCCGGACCGGTCCGACGCCGTGACGCCGGAGCGCCGCCAGCGTGTCGCGGCGGCGGGGATCTGGTGCTCAAGGCGGCGGGCCGACCTGCCGAAGATCACCCTACGCACAAGCCGCTCCGGACCTCACCTCCCCTGAGAACCGACCGCCGTAGGGGATCCCGTCGTGCTCCCACGCCGCAGCGCCCCGGTCGTGCTCGGGCTGGTCGTCACCTCGCTGGTGACGATGCTGACCGGCACCCAGCTGGTCACCCAAGCGACCCGCCCCTCGTTCCAGCGGACCCGCCCGGTCGAGCTGACCCTCGGATCGCTCGGCCCGGTGCGGGCCGACCCCCCCGCGCCAGCGGTCTCGTCCGGCCCGGCCTCTGGCGACCCGGCCCGTTCCACGGAGGCCGGAACGCCGCCCGCCCGCGGTGACACCGGCCCGTCGCCCGGGCGGGAGGGGACCGCCGTGCGGATGCCGCGACCAGGTGGCGACCGGGATGCCCCGGTCGAGACGAGAGCCGCGGCCGACCGTCCCGCTGCCCCCGGCGGTGCCCGCGGGGGCGCCGCCGAGGCCCCAGAAGAGGTCATGCGCACCCTGATCGGGCACCGGGGGCTGCCCTGCGCGCAGCGGGCACGCCTCCGGTTCGGCCGGCTCCAGGGACGGTCGCCCGGCTCGTGCCGCCCGTCCGGGCGCGACCCGCCCGCACCCGCGCGCGACCCGCCCGCGCCCGCGCACGAGCCGGACCGCGAGTCGCCATCACGCGACCCGCCCGCATCCGCGCGTGAGCCGGACCCTGAGTCGCCACCGCGCGACCCGGACCCCGAGTCGCCACCGCGCGAGCCGGACCCCGGGTCACCACCGCGCGAGCGGCTGCCGCGGCCGGGAATCCCGGCGAGCGGCCTGGAGGACGAGCCGTTGCAGGCCAGGAGCCTGCCGGAGCAGAGCCCTCCCAGGACCGTCACCCCACCGCGCGCGGTCGGCCCGCCCCGGGGGTCGAGCAGGCTGCGCCGGCCGGCTGCCAAGCTGGCTGCGGGCGGGCGTGGTGGTCCTTGCCACCACGGCAGGCCGCCCACGCGGGCCAGAGCGCCCCGCTGAGCGTAGGCCGGCGTGCGGAGGAGAGGAGCGAGGCGCCCGCGGTCTCGCCACGGGAGGGTGCGGGCGCTCAGCCCTCCGGCCGTCCCGTCATCGGAGGTGGGCGGCACCGACGATGCCTGGCGGGGCGGGCACCGGCCCCACAGGCTCGTCGGAGCTGCTGGAGACGCTGACCGCGATCGCTCCCGCGATCACGATGACCACCACGATGATGGCGGCCAAGACGAGCTCGACGATGGCGATGATGCGGGCAGCCCGGGCCTGCTCGAGACCGGTCAGGCGCCCGCCGGAGGCTTCGATCTTCTTCATGGCGCTGTTGGCCAGGATCAAGGCCACGATCCCGCCGAGCGGGAAGCAGACGAAGAAGCCCACCACGGCGACCACGAGCGCCGCGGTGGCCATCGCTTCGGTCTCCGGGCCAGGGGGGTAGCCGTAGCCCGGCTGCCCATACCCGTATGGCTGGGCGTAGCGCGGGTCCGTCCCTGGTGGCCCGTACCCCGGGGGCTGCTGGGAGGCGTCCGGCTGGCGGTAGGCGGGCTGGGGCTCGGTCGGACGGGTGGAGGCGCCCAGCGGCTCGGTGGGCGGTCCGCCGGGCCGGTCGTCCCGGCTCCCGCTCTCGGGTGGGCCGGGCAGATCCTCTGCCATGGCAACTCCTCTTGTGCCGGGACGGGTCAGTATGGCTCCGGGCCCGACCGCCACACAAGAGAACCGCGGTGACGTTGACCAGGCGCTGCCTTCCGCACGGATGCGTCCAGGCGGGCGACTCGAGGCGCTCGGCCACGATCCCCTCGGAGAACGGCTCGGCAGGGTGACGTGGGCGGCGCCGGCCCGGCACGGAGCCGGACCGCCTTCCTGTGGAGTGCGGAGCGGGACGGGCGCTCCGGTCCGCAGCGCCTGCGTCGCGCGTCCCGCTCCGCACTCCAGAGAACCGATGGAGGCTCCCCCGCGTTACTCACACGTGCTCCACTTGTCGAGGGAGCTGGGCTCGTCGACGGTTGTCGATAGAGCTGAGCCCGTCGACGGAGCGGGGCCCGTCGACGGAGCGGGGCCCGACGAGCGCGCGACGGGCAACAGCCGATAGGACGGCCGGAGCACGAGACCGGGATGCTACTTGGTCAGCCGGGCGTTGCCCTCGAGGGCGTTGACGGCGGCGCTGAAGTCTATGGTGATCTGGGCGCCACCGGTGAGGCTGACCTCACCGACCACGATCAGGGAGTCAAGCTTGAACGCCCCCGCCACGCCGGTCAGCGACAGCGTGCCCGTCTTGGCGTAGATCGTGCCGCCGAACTGGTCGCCGCTCTTGCCGGTAAGGGCCAAGGTGGCCGTGTTGTTGGGATCCGAGAAGAGCGACAGGCCCCGAAACGGCCCCGAGGTCGGCGCCGACAGGGAGAGCGTGGCCGTGTTCGACATCTGCAGCTGGGCCCCGCTGGTTCCCGGGCTGCACGGGGTGGGGTAGGCCGCGCAGGCGAAGTAGAGGGTGACGCCGCTGCCGACCAGGGCGGCCGAGCCGGTGAGATGGATCTGCTGCGTGATGACGTAGGTGCCAGGCAGGAGCGTGAGCACCCCGGTGTTGGCGGCAATGTCGCCGTAGACGCCCGGGCCGATGATGCCGGGCCCGCTCTGGTTGACGGGTGAGCCGGTGACCGGGCACGGGCTCGGGATGCCAGCGTCCGGGCAGGGCGACACCCCGGCCAACGGGTCGGGCACCGCGGGCAGCATGACCGGTGGGGGCTGGTAGCTGAGCGAGTTGCTCGCCTGGAAGCTGGCCGCTCCTGGACCGCCGATCAGGGTGGCGATGATGCTGCCGTTACCGCTCACCTTGGCGGCCGGGTTCCCGGTCGAGTTGACCACCACGCTGCCGTTGGTCATGGTGACGTTCCCGCTGCCGGACGCCAACAGGGCGGGCTGGGCGGTCGGGCTGAGCACGCACAGCGTGCAGACAATGGTGGGAATGGCGCCGGCCACTGCCAGCGCCTTCACGTCGGTGCGCTGGGCCCCCCCGAACAGGCCGGCGAACGCATAGGTCTGCCTGATCGGTGGGGTGATGACCTGGATGGCGGTTGCCCCCTGCGGGCAGCCGGTCCCAAGCACCGGGCTGGCGGGCGGGGTGTAGCAGGTGATCTCACCGTCGCCGTCGGTGCCGTTGGTCGCCCAAGCCGGGTCGCTCGGGCTTCCGGCCAGGCCGGGAACGTTGGCGTCCAGGTAGGTCTTGGCGACGCCCAGTGGGTCGCCGGCTGGCGCGGCGAGGTCGGCCGCGCCAGCGAGGGCGGCGGCGTCGGCGGCGGTCTGGGCCTCGGCCCGGGCGGCCCAGTTGAGCCCGACGTCGACCACCAGCCCGGCAAAGCCGAGCAGGACCACCAGCACGACGGCGACCAGGACGGCGACCTGCCCATCCTCGTCGTGACGGTTGATCAACTTGAGAGACATCAGCTCCGCAGTCAGCGAAGACGGCCGTTTGCTCAGGCCGTACGGACCGGATGAAGCGGGACGCTGGGCCCTCGGTTCGCCGAGACGTGCCTGGCACCCCGCTCCTCTGCGCTAAGAGCGATGGCGGGCCGGTTGCTGTTACTCCCTCGGGCGACGCCGAGGAGCTGATGGAGCGCGCGGGACACACATCCCCGACCGACGCCACCCGGCGCGGGCGGAAGGCGAAGCGCGTGACAGGCCGGCGACCTGGGATGACGGGTGGAGCGGGCGAGGGAATCGAATCCTCACCGCGACCACCTGCCTCGTTGGCGAGCTGCGAATGCGGCCAGCAGTGAGCAGGTCGCCCGTTGACGGGGAAGATGAGGCTCGAGCCGTTGGGATCGAGACTACCCGGCCGTCGGGCTATACTCCCGGCTCGGGTAACGTCCTGACGTGCCGGGGTGACATGGATTCGCCGAGACAGTCCCAGAAGCGTCGAGGGATTGGCCCGGTGGTGTGGGCGTTGATCCCCACGCTGTCGTTCGGCCTGCTGGCCTGCCTTCCATTCGCGCATGCCGCCGTCAAGCTCCAGAACCGAAGGATGTGGCTTGTCACCGCCAGCTATGCCGTTGCCACGGTGGTGGTGTTCGGACCCCTTGGAGACGCATCCAACAGAAGCGACTTGGGTGCGGCGTTGTTCACGATGGCGGTTCTTGCACTCATTGCCGGCGCCACCTTGCACGCGTTTCTGATCAGGCGTCGGGTCTTCTCCCCGCCCGCATTGCAGCCGGCGATGGCCGCCGCCCTCGCCGACCGCAAGCTGCGCCAGCAGGCCCGCGCCATCGCGGCAGGCGATCCGCCGCTCGCTCGCGAGCTGCGCATCGGCCGTCCCGACCTGCCACGCCAGTTCGACGACGGCGGCTTGGTCGACGTCAACCACGTACCCGAACAGGTCCTGGTCAACCAGCTGGGCCTCTCGCCAGCGGAAGCCGCCCGAGTGGTCGAAGTACGTGAGCGCCTCGGCGGGTTCGGCAGCGCGGCGGAGCTGGGTGCGTTCGCGGAGATCCCCGACGCAACCATCGACGTTGTTCGGGAGCGGCTGCTGTTCCCTGCCACGGACTAATTTCAGGTGTCGGAGGCGACCGTTCCTGTACGGTCTCAGGCCGCACGCCGTCCAGGCAGGGTGTCAAGATCCCGGCCGGGACCAAGTCCTGTGAGGAGGAGGGCGTGATGTCGGTCGAACGCAACAAGGCGCTGGTCGCCGAGGTCATCGAGCGAGTCTTCAATGCCCACGATCTTGACGCGATGGACGAGTACTACGCCGACGACTATGTGGATCACAATCCGCAGGTATCACCGGGCCGAGCCGCCTACAAGGAATTCTTCGTACCTCTCCTGACCGCCTTCCCCGACTGGCGCGGGTCGATCGAGGATCTCATCGCTGAGGGCGACAAGGTGGTCGTGCGTACGATCTGGCAGGGTACGCACAAGGCGGCGCTGCTGGGCATCCCAGCCACTGGGAGAGAGGTTCGCTACTCGGCCATCGATATCTTCCGGATCAGCGATGAGAAGGTGGTCGAGCACTGGGACCAGGTCGACAACCTGACGATGCTGCAACAGCTCGGCGTGCTGGCGCCCATCGGTTCCGACTAGGGGCGGCGGTTTGCTGGCAACCCGGCAGTGGTGCTGTCGGCCGAGGACGGCCGCCGCAGGCGGTCGCCACGGCCGCGGCCGGCTGCGGGCGCCTTCGCGTGGCCCAGGACAGCCGCAGGAGCGCGGCCGAAGGTAGCCCCCAGACCTGGAAGCGTTGAACGCCCGCCAGGCGTCCATGTGTGGCCGTCGGCGGGCGTTCCCACGCCGTCTGTTCGCAGGGTCGGCCATCCGCTACGCCGAGGGGCCCGATAGCGGCCGGTGTGCGATCTCCTGGAAGGTCTGCTCGCTCGCTGCGAGCACCGCACGCCACTCTGTCGGTGGCCTGCTGCAGGGAACGTCGAACTGGTCGGGAGCAGGCTCGCAGCCGGCTCGTACCCGGCTTGCAGCGTCACCCGCCCTGTCGGCGCCGGTCCTCGAGCCAGGACCAAGATGGCCTGCTCACGAGCTACGGTCAGCCGGAACAGCAGCGAGGCGAGCTCCCGGAACGCCTCAGCGGAGTCCTCAGGTGCGTTGCTGACCAGCCAGAACGGTGGAGCGGGCGAAGGGAATCGAACCCTCACTGCGAGCTTGGGAAGCTCGTGTTCTACCATTGAACTACGCCCGCGAGGGCAGCGATTCTAGCCGGCCTGGCTGAGCTGCGGCAACGGGGAAGCTCGTTGCGGCGGCATGGGAGAATGCGCCCGTCTGCCCACCGACCCGTTGGAGGCGTGTCGTGATCCTGTCCGACCGCAGCCTGCGCGAGGCGATCGCCGCCGGCCGGCTGGTGGTCGACCCGCTCGAGGACGAGGCCATCCAGCCCTCGAGCATCGACGTGCGCCTGGACAGCCGCTTCCGCGTCTTCCACAACGCCCGCTACCCGTACATCGACGTGAAGCAGCCGATGGACGACCTCACCGAGCTGGTCGAGGTCAAGCCGGACGACGCCTTCATCCTCCACCCGGGCGAGTTCGTGCTCGGCTCCACCCACGAGTTCATCGGCATCCCGGACGACCTCGCCGCCAGGCTGGAAGGCAAGTCGTCGTTGGGTAGATTGGGGTTATTGACCCACTCGACGGCCGGCTTCCTGGACCCCGGCTTCCAGGGGCATGTGACCCTCGAGCTGTCCAACGTGGCCAACCTGCCGATCACCCTGTACCCGGGGATGCGGATCGGGCAGATCGCGGTCTTCCAGCTCACCACGCCCGCAGAGCGCCCCTACGGGTCCGGCGGGGTGAACTCGAAGTACCAGGGCCAGCGGGGCCCGACCCCGTCGCGGTACTGGGAGAGCTTCCGCTCGCGGTAGCGTCCCCCGCAGATGCCGTGACATCTGGCATTGGGGCTGATGTCCTGCAGGAAGATCGGTGACTAGTCCGGGCGTTGGGAGCCGGGCGCCTGCGCGGCCGCGGGCCGCGCCTCCAGAGACTGCTCGAGGACCTGGGCGACGTCGAGGACCCGCACGCCGTCCGCCGTCCCCTCGGCCTGGCGCTGCTTGACCGCGTCGTCGAGCATCACCATGCAGTAGGGACAGGCGGTGCCGACCACGTCGGCGCCGGTGGCCAGCGCCTCGTCGGTGCGCTCGAGGTTGACCCGCTTGCCGATGCGCTCCTCCATCCACATGCGCGCCCCGCCCGCCCCGCAGCAGAAGCCGCGCTCGCGGCAGCGGTGCATCTCCACCGAGCGGACCCCGGGCACCGCGTCGAGCACCGCCCGCGGGGCGTCGTAGACGTCGTTGTGGCGGCCGAGGTAGCAGGGGTCGTGGTAGGTGACGGTCGCGTCGACCCGGGTCGACGGGGCCAGCCGGCCCTGTTCGACCAGCCGGCCGAGGAGCTGGGAGTGGTGCAGCACCTCGTAGCGGCCGCCGAGGTCGGGGTATTCGCGGGCGATGGAGTTGAAGCAGTGGGGGCAGGATGCGACGACCTTGCGCGCCCCGGCCTGGTCGAGGGTCTCGATGTTCTGCTGTGCCTGCATCTGGTAGAGGTACTCGTTGCCGAGCCGCCGGGCCGGGTCGCCCGAGCACGACTCGCGCGGGCCGAGCACGGCGAACGAGACCCCGGCGCGGTGCAGCAGGCGGGCGACCGACCGGGTGGTTCGCTTGGCCCGGTCCTCGAGCGCGCCGGCGCAGCCGACCCAGTACAGCCACTCCACGTCGTCGGGGATCTTCCCGGTCACGACGGGCACCTCGAACTCCAGCCCCTCGGTCCAGGACAGGCGCTGGCCGCTGCCGAGCCCCCAGGGGTCGCCCGAGTTCTCGATGTTGCGGAGCATGGTGCCCGCCTCGGCCGGGAAGCGAGACTCCATGAGGACCTCGTACCGGCGCATGTCGAGGATGGTGTCGACGTGCTCGATGTCGACCGGGCACTGCTCGACGCAGGCGCCGCAGGTGGTACACGACCACAGCACGTCGTAGCCGACCACGTCCTTGACCAGCTCGGCGTCCAGCACGGCCGGGTCGTGACCGTCCGGCGCCTCGGCGGACGCCTCGCCGAGCAGGAACGGCCCCTTGGCGAACAGGTGGTCGCGCAGGTCGGTGATGACCATCTTGGGCGAGAGCGGCTTGCCGGTGTTCCAGGCCGGGCACTGGTCCTGGCAGCGGCCGCACTCGGTGCAGGTGGCCAGGTCGAGGAGTTGCTTCCACTTGAAGTCCTCGACGCGGCCGACGCCGAAGACGTCCTCCTCGCTCATGCTCTCGACGTCGATCACCGGGGTCGACAGCGGCCCGAGGGCCTTGGGCCGGCGCGAGAACGCCACGTTGAACGGCGCGCTGAAGATGTGCAGGTGCTTGGAGTACATCACCAGCACCAGGAAGCTGAGCACGACCACGATGTGGGCGAGCAGGAACGCCTCGTCGACCACGCGCAGGGTGGTGGGCGAGAGCCCGTCGAGCACCCGGCCGACCGTTTGGGAGGCGAAGGCCCAGTCGCCGTAGGGCAGGGTCCCCCGGGCCGCCCTTGCCCCCCGATAGGCCAGCAGGGTGACAATGACCGCGGCGATCATGGCGAGGATGACCCAGGCCTGGCCGGTGTGGGACCCGTAGAAGCGGGAGGCGCGCTCACGCCGGGCGGGGGCCTCTCGCACCCGGATGACCGCGAACACGGCCAGGCTGACGAGGACGGCGACTGCGATCAGGTCCTGGGCGAACCCCAGCCAGGCGGCGTGCCCCACCAGCGGGAGGGCGAAGCGCTCGTCGAACAGCTCGCCGTACGCCTCGGCAATGGTGGTCAGCAGGACGACGAAGCCCCAGAAGGTGAAGAAGTGGGCGAGCCCGGGCACGGGCCGCTGGAGCAGCTTGCGCTGGCCGAAGACCTCGACGACCTCGGCCCACAGCCGGGTCCAGGCCCCCTGGAACCGCTCGGGCGCCGGCTTGCCCACCCCGATCAGCCGGGTGACCCACTCGGCGCGCCGTCCGGCCAGGGCGACGGCGAAGAACGTGATGACGGCCCCGATGGCGAGCTTCACGAGGATCCTCCTGACGAGGCCAGGTCCGGGGGCTGGCCTTGGCTCCCCGGTGTGGTGACGGCCTTTCCTCGACGGCATCATCTTGCACGCGCGACCCGCGGGCCAGCTACGCCCGCGCGGACGAGCGACCCGCGGGCCAGCCACGCCCGCGCGGACGAAGCTTACCGCTCGGTAACAACGGTTGGCCGCAAGCAAGCGGGCAACGGACCTGCGAAGTGGCCGGTTGCCGGCGAGGAGCGTGCCGCCCCGCGCGGGATCCCAGGAGCGGGCCGCGCCGCCCGGGAGCCCAGGGCCGGGCCGTCGCCGCGCGCGGAGCCCAGGGCCGGGCCGCGCCGCCCGGGAGCCCAGGGCCGGGCCGTCGCCGCCACCTCCGTCGCCGCCGCCACGCGTGGCTGGGCAGTAGGCTGGCCGGCATGGAACGGGTCCGGGGCCGGCTCCCCCTGCTGCTGGCCGGCGTGCTGCTGCTGGCCGGCGCCGGGATGGTGGTCGTGCTGGCCCGCTCGACCGGGCGGCCGGCCACGCAGGGCACGCCCCCGTCCGGAGGGCAGCCGGTCGTGGCCGAGTACCTGCTGCGCGGCGAGGGGCGCCCAGCGGTGGCGGTGCGGCTCGAGGTCGCGGCCAGCCCGGCGGCCAGGGACCGCGGCCTCATGGGGCGGACCCGGGTGCCCGCGGGGACCGGTATGGTCTTCCTCTTCCCGGCCGACACCACGGCGGCGTTCTGGATGAAGGACACCCTCGTGCCTCTGTCGATCGCGTTCGTCGCGGGCGACGGCCGGGTGGTGGCGGTGCGGGAGATGACGCCGTGCACGGCCGACCCGTGCCCGGTGTACGGTCCGGACCACTCCTACCGGTATGCGGTCGAGCTGGCAGCCGGCGCGCTCACGGCCGCCAGGGTGCGCGAGGGGAGCCAGGTGGTCCCGCGCAACCCCGAACGCCTCCCTGTCGTGACCTAAACGACCTGGTCAGAGGCAACATAAAGTGGTTAATACCACTTGCTTGACAACCTCTGGCTCAACCTCCTATCTTGTCGAGCAAGCGGCCGGGACGGCCGGCCGCGCAAGTGTCCAGCTTCCGTGTCCCGTTCGGCACGCCGAGGCGTGCCTCCGAATCTGTGTCCCGATCGGCACGCCGAGGCGTGCCTCCGAAGCAAGTTCTTGAGGTGATGAGATGGCCAAGGCCGTTGGGATCGACCTGGGGACCACCAACTCCGTCGTCGCTGTGCTGGAGGGCGGGGAGCCCACGGTCATCCCCAATGCCGAGGGGTCGCGCACCACGCCCTCGGTGGTCGCCCTGTCCAAGACCGGCGAGGTGCTGGTCGGCGAGGTGGCAAAGCGGCAGGCGGTGACCAACCCTGACCGGACCGTCCGGTCGGTCAAGCGCCACATGGGCGAGTCGTCCTGGCGCTTCCGCGCCGACGGCAAGGAGTTCTCGCCGCAGCAGGTCAGCGCGTTCATCCTGCAGAAGCTGAAGCGGGACGCCGAGGCGTACCTGGGCGACCAGGTGGCCCAGGCGGTCATCACGGTGCCCGCCTACTTCGACGACGCGCAGCGCCAGGCCACCAAGGAGGCCGGCGAGATCGCGGGCCTGGACGTGCTTCGCATCATCAACGAGCCGACCGCCGCCTCGCTCGCCTACTCGCTCGACAAGGAGAACGACGAGACGATCCTCGTGTTCGACCTGGGCGGCGGCACCTTCGACGTGTCCCTGCTCGACATCGGCGAGGGCGTCATCGAGGTGCAGGCCACCTCGGGCGACATGCACCTGGGCGGCGACGACTGGGACCAGCGCATCGTCGAATGGCTGCTCAAGACCTTCAAGGGCAACCACGGCATCGACCTGTCCAACGACAAGATGGCGATGCAGCGCCTGAAGGAGGCGGCCGAGAAGGCCAAGATCGAGCTCTCCTCGACGCTCGAGACCACCATCAACCTGCCCTTCATCACCGCCACGCCCGAGGGCCCGCTCCACATGGAGCAGCGTCTCACCCGGGGCGAGCTCGAGCGCATGACCGAGGACCTGGTCGAGCGCTGCCGGGGCCCGTTCGACCGCGCCATCAACGACTGGAAGGCCAAGACGGGCAAGGACCTGACTGGCATCAACCACGTCGTGCTGGTCGGCGGCTCGACCCGCATGCCGATGATCACCGAGTTCGTCAGGAAGCTCACCGGCGGCAAGGACCCGCACAAGGGCGTCAACCCCGACGAGGTCGTGGCCGTGGGCGCCACCGTCCAGGCTGGCGTGCTCAAGGGCGAGGTCAAGGACATCCTGCTGCTCGACGTCACCCCGCTGTCGCTCGGGATCGAGACCAAGGGCGGCGTCATGACCAAGCTCATCGAGCGCAACACGACCATCCCGACGCGCCGCTCCGAGGTGTTCACCACCGCCGACGACGGCCAGTCCGAGGTCGACGTCAAGGTCTTCCAGGGCGAGCGCGAGATGACCTACGGCAACAAGCTGCTCGGCAACTTCCAGCTCGTCGGCATCCCGCCCGCGCCCCGGGGCGTGCCGCAGATCGAGGTCACCTTCGACATCGACGCCAACGGCATCGTCAACGTCTCGGCCAAGGACCGCGGCACCGGCAAGGAGCAGTCGATGACCATCACGGGTGGCACCTCGCTGCCCAAGGACGACATCGACCGGATGATCCGCGAAGCCGAGAGCTACGCCGAGGAGGACCGGCGCCGGCGTGAGGCCGCCGAGGCCAAGAACCGGGCTGAGCAGCTCGTCTACCAGACCGAGAAGAGCCTGAAGGACTACGGCGACAAGATCTCCGACGACGACCGCTCCACCGTCGAGCAGGCGCTGGCCACCATGAAGGAGAAGCTGACCGGCGACGACACCGTCGCGATCACCTCGGCCACCGAGGCCCTGCAGCAGGCGAGCTACAAGCTGGCCGAGGCGGTCTACGCCCAGGCCCAGCAGCCCAGCCAGGGCCAGCCCAGCCAGGGCCAGCCCGGCCCGGGCGGCTCCGCCTCCACGGGCGCGGCCGGCGACGGAGCCGCCACCGCCCAGGCCGGCGACGGCGACGTGGTCGACGCCGAGATCATCGACGAGGGCAACCAGGAGCAGAAGGGAGCCTGATCCCGGGCTCCCCTGATCCCGGGCGCGGCACAGAGGTCGGTGGACCTGGCCCGGAAGGGCCGGGCCAGGTCCGAGGTCGGGGCTGGCATGGCCCCAAGAGGGAAGAAGGAGGCATGTCATGGCCAACGTCTCGCGGTGGGACCCGTTCCAGGACCTGCTTTCGATCCAGGACGAGATGAACCAGCTCTTCGGCCGGGCCATGGGGCAGCCCTCCGGCCGGCAGGGCAGCGAGGCCAGCACCCGGATGTGGGCACCGGCGCTCGACATCTCCGAGCGCAAGGACGCCTACCTGGTCACCGTCGAGGTGCCCGGGGTCAAGGCCGAGGACCTCGAGATCACCCTCGAGGACGGCCTGCTGACCATCCAGGGTGAGCGGCAGCTCACCGCCGACTCCTCCGGGCAGCAGCAGTTCCACCGCGTCGAGCGCCGCTACGGCGCGTTCCGCCGCTCGATCACCCTGCCGAGCCGGGTGCGGGCGAACGAGATCGAGGCGTCGTTCGAGAACGGGCTGCTGCAGGTGGTCGTGCCCAAGGCCGAGGAGGCCAAGCCCAAGAAGATCGAGATCCGCCCCGGCCGCCAGCCGGTGGAGGGCGTCAGCACCAGCAGCTCGCAGTAGCAGCGCCGACCGTCGGAGCAGGTTCAGGAGAGGGGGGGCGGATGCCTCCCCTCTCCCCCACGGGAGCGGTGAGCGCGTACGCCGGCCGGGGCAACCGGGCCGGGGGCGCTCTCACCGGTCTTTGAAGGGGGACAACACGTGCAGAAGGACACCGAGCAGGAAGTGGACGACGTGACCAGGAAGAGGCTCCCGCGCGAGGAGCACCAGCGGAGCACGGCCCGGGCCGGCGGCACGGGAGCGGCGGCGGACGGGAACGGCGCCAGTGGCGCGGCTCCCGACGACGAGGTCGCGGTGGCGGCCGACCGCGCGCCGGTCTCCGGGGAGCCGGTAGCCAATGCTGCCGGAGCGGCAGCCGCTGGCAAGCCGAAGGCCAGTGACCCGCCGGCCGACGAGGAGCCGGTCGAGCCGGACCAGCGCGTCGACGCCGGGGCTGGCTCCGCCGACAAGGAGCCGGATGGCCGGACCGCCGCCGAGCAGAGCCAGACGATCGAGGCCGACCTCGCCGGCGTCCGTGCCGAGGCGGTCGGCTACCTCAACGACCTGCGCCGGCTGCAGGCGGAGTTCGACAACTACCGCAAACGGATGCTGCGCGAGCAGACGGCGCGGATGGCCTCCGCCTCCCAGGCGCTCGTCTCCAGGCTGCTGCCCGTGCTGGACAACTTCGAGCTCGCCATCTCCCACGCCGAGCAGTCTCGGGACTTCGACCGCAGCATGCTCAAGGGGGTCGAGATGGTCTTCGGCGAGCTGCAGGAGGTGCTCCGCGGCGAGGGGCTCTCCCGCATCGAGGCCGAGGGCAAGCCGTTCGACCCCGAGCGCCACGAGGCGGTCGTCGCGGTCGAGGAGGAGGGCGCCGAGCCGGGCACCGTGGTCGACGTCGTGCGGACGGGCTACGAGCTCCAGGGCAAGGTGCTCCGTCCCGCCATGGTGAAGGTGGCCAGATAGAGGATCCCGGGGCTTCGAGGCAGGCCCACGGGCTGGGGGCTGCAGGACGAGACCCGGAGGAAAGAGCGAAGAACGTGAACAACCCGGAGTACTTCGAGAAGGACTTCTACGCCGTGCTCGGCGTACCCAAGGACGCCTCGCCCGCCGACATCAAGAAGGCGTACCGCAAGCTCGCCCAGAAGCTGCACCCGGACGCCAGCCCCGGTGACCGCACGGCCGAGGAGCGCTTCAAGGAGGTGGGCAGGGCCTACAGCGTCCTGTCCGACCCGAAGAAGCGGGCCGAGTACGACGAGGCCCGGCGGCTGCTCGGCTCGGGCGCGTTCGGTCCCGGCAGCTTCGGCGGCGGCTTCCCGGGTGGCGGATTCCCCGGCGGCCAGCGGGTCCGGGTCGACGACCTGGGCGACTTCGGCGGTCTCGGGGGCCTGTTCGGCAACCTGTTCGGCGGTGCGGGCCGCACCCAGCAGGCGGCTCGCCGGGGCCGCGACGTCGACGCCAAGCTCACCCTCGGCTTCGAGGAGTCGGTCCGCGGCGGCACCATCTCTCTCAACCTGACCGGCCCGGCCGCCTGCTCCACCTGCCACGGGTCCGGAGCCCGGCCGGGCACCCTGCCGAAGCCATGTTCCACGTGTAACGGCCGCGGCACGGTAACCCGCGACCAGGGGCTGTTCGGACTGTCGAGCCCGTGCCCGACCTGCCAGGGCCGCGGCACCGTGATCGACGACCCCTGCCCGACCTGCCAGGGCCGCGGCACCGAGGTCCGCACCCGCACGCTCAAGGTCCGCATCCCCGCCGGCGTGAACGACAGCGCCACCATCCGGCTCAAGGGGCAGGGAGAGCCCGGCCAGGCCGGGGCGCCCGCCGGCGACGTGATCGTCAAGGTACAGGTGCAGCCGCACCCGCTGTTCGGGCGCCAGGGGCAGGACCTGACCGTCAACGTCCCAGTCACCTTCGCCGAGGCCGCCCTCGGGGCCGAGCTGAAGGTCCCGACGCTGGACGGCCCGGTGACCCTGAAGGTGCCGTCAGGAACCCAGAACGGGCGGACCTTCCGGGTCAAGGGACGTGGCGTGCCCGGCTCGCCCAACGGGCGCAGGTCCGGTGGCGACCTGCTGGTCACCGTCCAGGTCGCGGTCCCCGAGAAGCTCTCGCGCAAGGAGCGTGACCTCCTGCGCGAGTTCGCGTCGCTGTCGGACGCCACGCCGAGGGCGCACCTCGGCGTGGAGTGAGCGCAACGCTGTGAGGGGTGGAGCGCCATGGCCGATCGACCGAAGCGTCTGGACGAGCGGGCCGTCTTCGTCATCTCGGTGGCGGCCGAGCTGGCCGGCGTGCACCCGCAGACGCTGCGGATCTACGAGCGCAAGGGACTGGTCCGGCCCAAGCGGACCACGTCGAACTCGCGCCGCTACTCCGAGCGTGACATCGAGCGGCTGCGCGAGATCCAGGAGCTGACCCACAAGGGCGTCAACCTTGCCGGCGTGCAGCGGGTCATCGAGCTGACCGAGGAGATCGACCGGCTCGAGGCCCGCAACGCGCAGCTCGAGGCCGATCTCGCGCTCCAGGCCCGCCGCCACCGGCAGGAGCTGGAGAGGGTCCGCCGGGCCGCCCGGCGGGACCTGGTCCCGTACTCGTCCGCGATCGTCCGCTACGAGCCACCCGAAGAGCGACACACGATCCACTGACCGGGACTATACGGAGCTCCTACGACGTTGTACTGCCTGAACCGTACCAAACACAACTTGAACCGTGCCGAACACACTCATACGGCTTGCACCGTAGCAAACACAGTTGTACGGCCGGAACCGTAGCAAACATAACCGTACCAAACGCAGGGATTCCGTGAGGTAGCCACGGAGACGAGCACATGAGGTAGGACTGAGAGCGACAATGGATGTCAACGCGTTCACGCTGCGGGCCCAGGAGGCACTGGCGACCGCCCAGCGCACCGCACGGGCAGGCGACCACCAGCGGATCGAGCCCGAGCACCTGCTGGTCGCGCTCCTGTCGGATCCGGACGGGATCGTCTTCCCGGTCGTCCGCCGGGCCGGGGCCGACCCGGGGGCGCTGCGCGCGCGGGCCCAGGAGGCCCTCGACCGGATCCCGAAGGTCTACGGCCCGGAGCAGGACACCGCGCTGTCGCCCCAGACGGCCCGGCTGATCGAGCGGGCCCGCAAGGAGGCCTCCAGCCTCGGCGACCAGTACGTCTCCACCGAGCATCTCCTGCTCGGCCTGGCCACCGGCAGCGAGATTGACGGGCGCCCGGGGGGCGCAACGCCGAAGAGCGCCGGGCGCCCGGCGGGCGCAACGCCGAAGAGCACGGCAGCCAAGCTGCTGACCGAGGCCGGGGTGACCAGGGAGTCGATCCTGGCCGCGCTCACCGAGGTCCGGGGCTCCAAGCGGGTCACCGACCAGGACCCCGAGTCGAAGTACCAGGCGCTGGAGCGCTTCAGCCGCGACCTCACCGACCTGGCCCGCTCGGGCAGGCTCGACCCGGTGATCGGCCGCGACGACGAGGTGCGCCGGGTCGTCCAGGTGCTCAGCCGGCGGACCAAGAACAACCCGGTGCTGATCGGCGAGCCCGGCGTGGGCAAGACCGCCATCGTCGAGGGGCTGGCCCAGCGGGTCGTGGCCGGAGACGTGCCGGAGTCCCTGAAGGACAAGCGCATCGTCTCCCTCGACCTCGGCGCGATGGTGGCCGGCTCGAAGTTCCGCGGCGAGTTCGAGGAGCGGCTCAAGGCGGTCCTCGACGAGATCCGCGAGTCCGACGGTGAGGTCATCACCTTCATCGACGAACTCCACACGGTCGTCGGGGCCGGCGCGGCCGAGGGCGCCATGGACGCCGGCAACATGCTCAAGCCGATGCTGGCCCGGGGGGAGCTGCGCATGGTCGGCGCCACCACCCTCGACGAGTACCGCAAGCACATCGAGAAGGACGCGGCCCTCGAGCGCCGGTTCCAGCCGGTGTTCGTGGGCGAGCCGAGCGTGCAGGACACCATCGCCATCCTGCGCGGCCTGAAGGAGCGCTACGAGGTCCACCACGGCGTCCGCATCCAGGACTCCGCCCTGGTGGCCGCCGCGGTCCTCTCCGACCGGTACGTGACCGGCCGCTTCCTGCCCGACAAGGCGATCGACCTCGTCGACGAGGCCGCCAGCCGCCTGCGCATCGAGATCGACTCGATGCCGGTCGAGGTCGACGTGCTCGAGCGCCGCGCCAAGCAGCTCGAGATCGAGCGGGCCGCGCTCCGCAAGGAGACCGACCCCGCCTCCCAGGAGCGGCTGGCCAAGCTCGAGGAGGAGCTGGCCGGCCTGCGCGAGACCCTCGACGGGATGAAGGCGCACTGGACGGCCGAGAAGGAGGCCATCCAGACCATCCGGGACACCAAGGCCCGCATCGAGGAGGCCAAGGGCGAGCTGGACCGGGCCGAGCGGGACGCCGACCTGAACCGGGCCGCCGAGCTCCGCTACGGCGTGCTCCCCGGCCTCGAGCGCGCGCTCGGCGAGGCCAACGAGCGCCTGCTCGCGCTGCAGGGCGACCGCAAGATGCTCAAGGAGGAGGTCGACGACGAGGATGTCGCCGAGGTCGTGTCGGCCTGGACCGGCGTGCCGGTCACCCGGCTCATGCAGGGTGAGATGGCCAAGCTCCTCCGCCTCGAGGACGAGCTGCACGCGCGCGTGGTCGGCCAGGACGACGCGGTGTCGGCGGTGGCCGACGCCATCCGGCGCTCGCGGGCCGGGCTCAGCGAGCCGGGCCGCCCGATCGGGACGTTCCTGTTCCTCGGCCCCACCGGCGTCGGCAAGACCGAGCTGGCCCGCGCCCTGGCCTCGTACCTGTTCGACGACGAGCGGGCCATGGTCCGCATCGACATGAGCGAGTACGGCGAGAAGCACTCGGTCGCCCGCCTGGTCGGCGCGCCCCCCGGCTACGTCGGCTACGAGGAGGGCGGCCAGCTCACCGAGGCGGTCCGGCGCCGTCCGTACTCGGTCGTGCTGCTCGACGAGGTCGAGAAGGCCCACCCGGACGTGTTCAACGTGCTGCTGCAGGTCATGGACGACGGCCGGCTGACCGACGGCCAGGGTCGCACGGTGGACTTCTCCAACGTCGTGCTCATCATGACCTCGAACCTCGGCTCGCAGTTCCAGGCCGACGTCGTCGAGCCGGAGGAGGTGATCCGGGAGCGCGTCATGGCCGTGGTCAGGGAGGCGTTCAAGCCGGAGTTCCTGAACCGGCTGGACGAGGTCCTGGTCTTCCACCGGCTGACCCGGGAGGAGCTGGCCAGGATCGTCGACCTCCAGGTGGCCAGGCTGGCCGCCCGCCTGGCCGGGCGCCGGCTGCTGCTCGACCTGACCCCGGCCGCCCGGGCCTGGCTGACCGACCGCGGCTACGACCCGGCCTACGGGGCCCGGCCCCTGCGCCGCCTGGTCGCCAAGGCGATCGGCGACGAGCTGGCCAAGCGCCTGCTCGCGGGCGAGATCGGCGACGGCGACACCGTCACGGTCGACGCCGGCCCCACAGGGCTCGAGTTCGCCAGCAGCCGGGAGCCGGCCGCCAGCGTGGTGGCCTGAGCCGCCGGCCGCACCCCGACGCATCCGACGTCCGCCCAAGCGGGGCGGACGTCGGCGTCTTCGGGCGCGTCAGTTGCCCTCTCGATGGGGACTTCGCGGTAGTGTCAGGCATATCATCCGTGGCCAGCGGAGCGGCGAGCGAAGGCGGTGCGGTGGGAACAGAGCTCGTGACCCTCGAGAAGGTCAACAAGTCCTTTGGCCAGCTCCACGTGCTGTACGACATCGACCTCACGGTCGAGGCGGGCGAGGTCGTCGTCGTGATCGGCCCGTCCGGGTCGGGAAAGTCGACCCTGTGCCGGTGCATCAACCGGCTCGAGACGATCGACAGCGGCACGATCAAGATCGACGGGACGCCCCTGCCCGAGGAGGGCAAGCAGTTGGCCAGGCTGCGGGCCGACGTGGGCATGGTGTTCCAGTCCTTCAACCTGTTCGCCCACAAGACCGTCCTCCAGAACGTGACCCTCGGTCCCATCAAGGCCCGCAAGATGCCCAAGGCCAAGGCCGAGGCGCGCGCCCGCGAGCTGCTCGCGCGCGTGGGCATCGCCGAGAAGGCCGACCGCCACCCGGCCGAGCTGTCCGGCGGCCAGCAGCAGCGCGCGGCCATCGCGCGCGCGCTGGCCATGGACCCCAAGGTCATCCTGTTCGACGAGCCGACCTCGGCGCTCGACCCGGAGATGATCAAGGAGGTCCTCGACGTGATGATCGAGCTGGCCGAGAGCGGGATGACGATGGTGGTCGTCACCCACGAGATGGGCTTCGCCCGCTCCGCCGCCCGCCGGGTCGTCTTCATGGACGAGGGCCGCATCGTCGAGGTCACGCCGCCCGACAGGTTCTTCAGCGAGCCGGAGTCCGACCGGGCCCGCGACTTCCTCTCCAAGATCCTTGCGCACTGAACCAGTCCCCATCGACACCAGGCCCCATCGACGAGGAGGGAACGACATGCTGAGACGACGCATCGCGATCGTGGGAGTCGCGCTCGTCCTGGCCATGGCCGCCGCGGGCTGCGGCGGCGACTCGGGCTCGGGCAGCGGCGGCGAGAAGCCGTCGGTGCCGGCCGGCTCGACCATGGAGGCGATCCAGAAGAGGGGCAAGCTGATCGTCGGCACCAAGTTCGACCAGCCCCTGTTCGGCCTCAAGGGCCTGTCCGGGGAGCTCGAGGGCTTCGACACCGAGATCGCCCGGGAGATCGCCAAGGCGATCACCGGCAGCCGCGACAACATCCAGTTCATCGAGACGGTCTCCAAGAACCGCGAGCCCTTCATCCAGGAGGGCAAGGTCGACATCGTCGCGGCCACCTACACGATCAACGACAAGCGCAAGCAGGTGGTGGACTTCGCCGGGCCGTACTACATCGCCGGCCAGGACATCATGGTCAAGAGCGACGACACCTCCATCAAGGGCGTCGAGGACCTGAACGGCAAGAAGGTCTGCTCGGTCCAGGGCTCGACCTCGGAGAAGAACCTCAAGGAGAAGGCGCCGCAGGCCCAGGCCGTGCTCTTCGACACCTACTCCAAGTGCGCCGAGGCCCTGGGCGACGGGCGGGTCGCTGCGGTGACCACCGACAACGTCATCCTGCTCGGGCTGATCGACAAGAGCAGCGGGGCCTACAAGCTGGTCGGCAAGCCGTTCACCGATGAGCCGTACGGGATCGGCATGAAGAAGGGCGCGACCGACCTGCGCAACTTCGTCAACGACGAGCTCGAGAAGATGTTCCAGGACGGCCGCTGGAAGGCGGCGTTCGAGAAGACGGCGGGCAAGGTCGAGAAGAACACGCCCGAGCCGCCCAAGGTCGACCGCTACTGAGTGACCATCTGATCCGAGTGCCTGGGCGGTGGGCCCACCCGCCGCCCAGGCTCGTCACCGAGGAGGATCGGGTTGGACGTCATCACGTCCAATCTCGACGACTACGCGAGCGGCTTCTGGGTCACCATCCAGCTCGCCCTGGTGTCCTACGCGCTCGCGCTCGTCATCGGCACGGTCGTCGCCATCATGCGCGTCAGCCCGATCGCGCCGGCCCGGGCCGCCGGGCTCGCCTTCGTCGAGACCGTGCGCAACACGCCCCTCCCTGTCCTGATCGTCCTGTTCGTCTTTGGTTTCCCTAAGATCGGCATCCGCTATTCCCTGTTCGTCTCGGCGATCATCGTCTTCTCGGCCTACACCGGCGCGTTCGTCTCCGAGACGATCCGCTCGGGGATCAACTCGGTCTCCAGGGGCCAGGCCGAGGCGGCCCGCTCGATCGGGCTCACCTTCGGGCAGACCCTGAGCCAGGTGGTGCTGCCCCAGGCGTTCCGGACGGTCGTCCCCCCGCTCGCCAACCTGTTCATCGCGCTGACCAAGAACACCTCGATCGCGGCCGCGGTGGCGGTCGCGGAACTCACCTACCGGGCCGACCAGCTGAACACCGCGACCGCCCAGCCGATCCCGGTCTTCCTCGGGGCCGGGGTCGCCTACCTGATCCTCACGCTGCCGGCCGGGTTCGTCTTCGGCGCCATCGAGCGCAGGGTGGCGATCAAGCGATGAGGCGTGCGGGCGCACTCGGAACCTGGTGCAAGAGGAGGACGCGGCAATGAGCGCCAGAGGCGGCGCCGTCCTGTACGACGCGATCGGGCCGCGCGCCCGCCGCCGGATCCTGCTCGGCTCGATCGGGGCCGGCGTGGTGCTGGCCCTGCTGGTCTACGTCGCCCTGCGCCGCTTCGCCGACAACGGGCAGCTCGACGCCGAGCGCTGGGAGCTGTTCACGCACGGCGAGGTCTGGCGGTTCCTGGGCGAGGGGCTGCTCAACACCCTCAAGGCGGCCGCCCTCGCGATGGGCTTCGCGGTGATCCTCGGGGCAGTGCTCGCTCTCGGCCGGCTGGCCAGGAACAAGCCGACGAGCTGGCTGACCGGCGGTTACGTCGAGACGTTCCGGGCCGTGCCGCTGCTGCTGCTGATCTTCTTCACCGCCCGCCTGCTGCCGAAGTACGGCATCAACCTGGACGCCCTGTGGATCCTGGTGATCGCGCTGGTCGCCTACAACGGCGCCGTCCTCGGCGAGATCTTCCGCGCCGGCATCCTCTCCCTGGACAGGGGGCAGACCGAGGCGGCCTACGCGATCGGGCTGGGCTACTGGAGCGCGATGCTGTACGTGGTCATCCCGCAGGCCATCCGGCGCATGGTGCCAGCGCTGGTCAGCCAGCTCATCACCCTGCTCAAGGACACCTCGCTCGGGTTCGTGCTTCCCTACGAGGAGCTGCTCAGGCGCGCCCAGATCATCGGCGAGGTCGAGCCCAGGTCGCTCCTGCAGGGCCTGCTGGTGGCGGCCGCCATCTATGTCGCTGTCAACTTCTCGCTCTCCCGGCTCGCCCGGTGGCTCGAGGTCCGGCAGCGCCGCCGCTACCGCGCGGGCGCGGTCGAGGTCAGCGGCATCGAGGACCTGGCCGTGCTCGAGGCCCAGAGCGAGGCCGCCGCCGGCCGCCGCTAGCCCAGAGGCGGCCGGCCTCGCTGGCAGGTTCCGGGCGATGGGCCGATGCGTACAATGACCGCATGCCCGGCCGTACCTACCGCCGCTCGATCTGGCCCATCTACCCCGGGGTCGTGGGGGTCTACCTGTTCGCGATGCTCGGCTACCTCGCCGCGCTGCTCGGCTTCCGGCTGCCTGTCCACGTGCCGACCTTCGCCCGGGTGGTCCTCGAGCTCGTGGTCGTGCTCCTGGTCGTGCTGGCCCTGCGGGCGCTGTTCAAGGCCCGCAAGGCGTTCCTCCGCCTGTTCAAGGCCCAGACGCTGATCGCCTACGCCGTGTCCCTCCAGGCGATACTGCTGCTGTTGCCGAACTGACGCGGGGGTCGCCAGCCAGGCACCCGCCGGGAGGCCATCTGTCACCGGGGAAGCGAGCTCCCCTCGGCCCCGCGACAGCGCCGGTGCCATGGTCGGGCCGAGGCCGTCACGACCTCAGGCTGCCTGTGCCGCCGTAGCGGAAGGGCCGCTGACCGCCCGGTTTGCATGAGGGTCGGTAGTTGCCCTTACTATCCCCGAAATCCTCGATTCGGACTAGGCATGCGACGGGGAGGGGCGAGGCGATGCAAGTGGTGCGGCACCCCACCAGCCGGACGGCGCGGGCCGAGCACCGGCGGCTCGCCGCCGCCGCCCGGCAGTCGTGGCGCATGGCCCTGAGCCCGGCCGCAGCGTACGCCGCCGGGGTGATGCTGACCCGCGTCACCCCGGGCGGCGCGGTGATCGTGCTCGCCCTGCTGGGCGGCGCCCTCGCCGTCTGGGTCTGGAGCTCGCTGCAGCGGGGGCGTCCCGCCGTGCCGCGTGCCTGGCGCCAGGTCGCACGGGGGGAGCGCCGGACCGCGATGCTGCTCGACCGCCTCGCCGAGCACGGCTGGCAGGTCCTGCACGATCGTGCCGCGCCCGGGTGCCGAGCGGGCATCGGCCATCTCGTGATCGGCCCGACCGGCGTGTTCGTGGTCGAGTCGAAGAACCTGCGCCGGCTGCTCGACTGGCGGCCGGGGGTCGGCTGGGTCTATGGCGAGCATCCGTTGGCCTCGCTGCTCGGCCCCACCCGCTCCGCGGTGGGATCGGTCAACCAGGCGCTCACCGACGTGCTCGGCCCGCTCCGGGTGGTGGCCCGGCCGGTCTGGTGCGTGCATGGACTCTGGGTGCTCCCGCAGCGGGAGCTGATGGTCGAGGACGTGCTGCTCGTCGCCCCCCGGCGGGTCGCCCGGACCCTGGCCGGCGGTCCGGCCAGGCTGGGCCCGGACGCGGTGGCGGCCATCGCCGCTGCCGCGTCCGACCGCCTCCCACCCTCCGGCCAGCGCGCGCCGGGAGCCGGCGGCCGCCGGGCCGCCTCCGGCCGTGCGGCCCGGCGCTGACCAGGGTCGTCAGGAAGGCGAGGGCCCGCCGACGGAAGTCGAAGCCTGCCGCTTGCTCGCGGCAGTGGGTGGCGCAGTCCGTCGGTCGCGGGACCCGGCGGCTCCCTGATCACAGCTCCTCAGCGCTGGGCATCCGCGGGGTGGGGAGCGGCGGTGACGCGGGCGCGCAGGTACGCCACGGGGAGCCGCGCGAGCAGGCCGGGGGTCAGCCGGGCCTGGCCCAGGCCCATCTCGACCAGCGCGTCGAACAGTGCCGGGGACGCGCCCGAGGCGAGCATGGCCGCCGAGGCCAGGCGCTGGGAACGGATCGCCCGCGCCAGCACGGTCGAGTGCCGGAAATGGCGCCCGAGCGCCTGCGTGAGCAGCCGCCGGTAGGCGGCCGCGGGGTCCTCGGTGGCGAGCAGAGCGGCGCAGGCCGCCAGCCGTCCCGAGGCCAGCGCGTAGTAGATCCCCTCGCCGCTGAGCGGGTTGACCAGCGACGCCGCGTCGCCCGCCAGCAGCACCCGGCCCCGGCCGGGCCGGGGCCGGTGGGTGGAGAAGGGCAGGTGGTGGGCGCGGATGCTCGCCTCGTCGGGCTGCGCCTCTGGCAGCAGCCTGCGGAGCCGCTCGGACAGCTCAGCCCGGCCGCCGGTGAAGCGGCTGCGGAGCAGGCCGTAGCCGACGTTGGCCAGCCCGGTTCCGGTCGGGAACGACCAGACGTACGCCGGCCACCCGTCGGGCACCCAGCCGATGTACTGCTCGAGCGGGCCCGGCCCGGCGGGCGCGTAGCCGCGGACGGCGATGGCGAGGTCCCCCGGGGGGTTGGCGGGGACGCCGAGGAGGCGCCGCACGGCCGAGTTGGCGCCGTCGGCACCCACCAAGGCTCGCCCCGCCAGCTCGCCGTTGACCACCACGCGGCCGGGTCGCTCCTCGACCGAGCGGACGCGCTCCTGGGCGAGGACGGCACCTCCGGCCACGGCCGTCTCGACCAGGCGGGCGTCGAACACCCGGCGCGGGACCACCCGGTTGGGACGGGACGGTCGCCCTGTGACCTCATCCCCGCCAGGCGCGCGGATGCGCAGCCAGTGGATGGGCGGGTAGCCCTCGAGCGCGTGGGCAGCCCCCAGAGCGGCCAGCTCGTCGACGCCGTGGGGCGCGATGCCGTCCCCGCAGGCCTTGTCGCGGGGGAAGGCGGCCTTGTCCAGGAGCAGCACGGCGGCGCCGGGCCGGATTAGCCGTGCCTGCAAGGCGGCGGCCGCGCCAGCCGGGCCGGCGCCGACCACGATCAGGTCCCAGAGCCGGCCGTCCATCCGGCAATGCTACGGCCGCTGGCCGCTGGCCGCGCCCACGACCGCGACCGCGCCGCCCGGCACGCTGGCCGCCAGTCGCCGGCCGCGCCCACGACCGCGCCGCCCGGCACGCCGGCCGCCAGTCGCCGGACGCCGGCCTCGCTACGTCGCGGGCGCGGTGGATTCCCCGGCCTCGACCTGGCTGGCCGGCTCGGCGGGCGTGGGGCTGACCCGGGTGGCCGGCTCGGCGGGCGTGGGGCTGACCCGGGTGGCCGGCTCGGTGCTTGTGGGACTGACCCGGGTGGCAGGCTTGCCGCAGCGACAGTCCCACGTCTCGGGCACCTCGGCGTCGGCCGCGAACGGGACCGAGACCAGATGCTCTCGCGTGCACAGGTAGGTGACGACGTGGCGTGGGGCGTAGGCGCTGGACGGCGCCTGCAACCGGTCGAACTCCGCCGGGAGGCGGTACCGGCTGTCGCTCATCGCTGCTCCTTGTTCGGTGCGAAGCGGTCATGTCGGTTGGGTGATGATGCAAGTATTGCTCCTGGTGTCAACCGACGGGAAGAAGGAGGTCCCGGTCGCCGGCCGTCCGGTGCGGCGACCCGGGACGCAGGCGCGGGAGCCTCCCCGACTCAGCGCTCGGTGGCGGCTGGGCCGACCGCTCCGACCTCTGCGCTGCAGAAGGCGCAGCGGCGGGCCTGCAGCGGGATCTCGCTCAGGCACTCGGGGCACTTGCGGGTGTTGGGGTCGGGTGGCTCGCGGTGCCGGGAGAGCGACATGAGGGCGTTCACCGGCTTCATGACGAAGAAGAAGACGGCGAACGCGATCAGCAGGAACGAGATCAGGGCGTTGGTGAACAGCCCATACTGGAACTTCGACCCGTTGATGGCGAACGAGAGGCTGCTGAAGTCGGGCTCGCCGAACATCGCCGCGATGAGCGGCGTGAGCAGGCCCTTCACGAAGGACTGGACCACCTCGTTGAACGCGGCCCCGACCACGATGCCGACTGCGAGGTCGATCACGTTGCCCCGCAGCAGGAACTGCCTGAACTCGGTGCTCCAGGTCCGCACCCGCATGAACGCCTCCCGAATCCTCCACGGCCCAACCAGACCGAGCCATCGCGGCCGGTACTACCGCGGCAGCTGGCGCTTCAACCGCGCGAACCGCGCCGGAGCAGGCCTCAGCCTACGGGCAGGAGCCCGGGTAGGCGGGCGCCGCCCAGAGGCGGTCCGGAAGCTTGCCCGGAGCCTCACCCGCCTGTGGACCATGGGCGTCCGGGCGGTCAGGCCCGCCAGATCATGAGTTTTCCGACGTTGACACCGGGCGCTTGCATCCCTTAGAAGTCGTCGGGTACCGCACTCGGTGCCGGAGCGACGGTGGCTGGCACCGCCGCCAGGCGAGCGCCTTGGTGCCGGCGCCGCCGCTCGCTTGGAGACGGTTGGCACACCCGCTGGACGTGGGGGGCTGGGGTGGACGCAAGGCGCGTGGTGTGGGTCGGCATCGTCATCGGGTTCCTTGCGCTCGCCGTCGCGGGCCCGGCCGCGATGGTCAGGGAGAACCGCCCGGCCAAGCGCGCCGCGGCGTCCGCTGGCGAGGCGGTGGGCGCTGCCGCGCCGGTGGTCAGCATGGAGAACGTCGCGTTCGCGCCAGAGACGCTGACCGTCCCCCCAGGCACCGAGGTGCTGTTCGAGAACCGCGACGTCGCGCCGCACACGGTGACCGCTGAAGCCCTGGGGGTCGACTCCGGAACGATCAACCCGGGCAAGTCCTTCAAGCTCGTCGTCAGCCAGCCGCTCGACTACATCTGCACGATCCATCCGAGCATGAAGGCCAAGATCCTGCTCTCCGGGTGAAGGAGGACGCGTGGACGTCATCGGTCTGCTGAACGACCTCACCGGCAACAACCTGCTGCTGTGGAAGGTCGTCGGCTCGACCGTGGTGTTCTGCCTGGCCGGGCTGCAGGTCCTGCTCGCCGCACGGCTGTGGGGGGTGACGCCGTTCCCGTCGGTCAGCCCCGGCGCCGCGGCCCGGGCCCACCGCATCGTCGGCCGGGGGGCGGTGCTGGTGGCGGTGCTGGTCGCCGTGTCCTGCGTGGCCGGACCGGCGGGCCCCACGTCGCCGACCCGCGTGCTGCTGCACTCGGTGTTCGGGACGCTGGTGTTGGTGATCCTGGCGGCCAAGTTCGCGCTCCTGCGGGTGCTGCGGAGGGGCGACGACCTGCTGCCCTGGATCGGCACGGCCCTGTTCCTCACCTTCGCCGGCATCTGGGCGACCAGCGTGGCGGACTACGTGACAGCGAGGTAGCGGATATGGGACGACGGGTCAACGTTGCGCTGCTCGGGACCGCCTGGCTGCTCTGGGCGTGGGGATCGGTCTGGCTGGCGGCCGCCGCCCTCGCGCAGAGCGGCGAGCAGGCGGGCGCCCAGATCGTCGACTTCCGCTTCGAGCCCGGGACGACGACCGTCGCCCTGGGCACGACCGTGACCTGGACAAACCGCGGGGCGCGGCCGCACACGGTCACCGACCGCGGCGGGACCTTCGACACCAGGCCGATCGCGCCGAACGGCAGCGGCAAGGTGACGTTCACCGTGCCCGGCACCTATGCGTACTTCTGCCGCATCAACCCCGCCCGGATGAACGGCGTGATCGTGGTGCGGCAGGGCAGCGAGCCGTCCAGGGTGAACCGGGTCCAAGGCCTCGACCCGGCCCTGCCGGGCGAGAAGCTCCGCTTCGACCCGCCCAACCTGGAGGTCCAGGCCGGCTCCACCCTGCTGTTCGCCAACGTCGGCGGCAAGCCGCACACGCTGACCGCGGACGACGGCTCGTTCGACACCGGCGTGGTCGCCCCGGGGGCCGAGGGGGGCAGGTTCGCCGGCACGAACGCCACCATCACCCTCAGCAAGCCTGGCAAGTTCCCGTTCCACTGCGAGATCCACCCCGCCGCGATGCGCGGGGTGCTGACCGTCGCCGCCGGCGAGGCCGCACCGCCGGCCGCCGCGTCCAACGCGCCCCAGCAGGCGAGCGTGGCCATGCAGGACTTCCAGTTCGACAAGCCAGAGGTCTCGGTGGCGCCCGGGGGCAAGGTGACGTGGCAGAACGCCGGGGCCGCGCCGCACACGGCCACGTTCGACGACGTCCCGCTGGACACCCAGACCGTGGAGCCCGGGAAACAGACGACCCTCACCGCGCCCGACAAGCCGGGTAGCTACAGCTACAAGTGCGCCATCCACCCTGCCCGCATGCGCGGTGTGCTGGTGGTCCTCGGGCAGAACGCCGCCGACCCGACCCAGCCGGCCGCGGCCGCGGCCGGGAAGCCGCCGGCCGCGACCCCCGCGCCGTCGAAGGCCGGCCTCTCCTGGCTCGCGCTGGTCACCGGGGTGATCGGTGCCTTCGCCGGGGGCTTCGGGGTGTCGGCGTTCGTCAGGGGCCGGCCCAGACATGGGTAGCAAGCGCCTCAACCAGGGCACAGGCGCTCCTGAGGAGCCGTGAAGGGGGCCGCCCGGGCCGGGCACGCCACGGCACGCAGACCAAGGCGGTGGCCCGGCGCCTCCGGTCCTGGGCGACCTGGGGCGGCCGGGCTGCGTGGGGCGGCCTCGGCGTCTCTGGGGGTGGACCGGCCCTCCGAGGCATAGACTGGGGTCCCCGGACCCACCCGAACGAAAGCGAGCGGAGCATGCCCGGAACGATCCTGGTGGGCAGCCAGTGGGGCGACGAGGGCAAGGGCAAGGCCACCGACCTCCTCGCCGACCGGATGGACGTGGTCGTCCGCTACCAGGGCGGCAACAACGCCGGGCACACGATCGTGGTCGCCGGGCGCACCTTCAAGCTCCATCTGGTCCCCAGCGGGATCCTCTACCCGCACATCACCCCGGTGATCGGCAACGGCGTGGTGATCGACCCCGGGGTCCTGCTCGCCGAGCTGGCCGCGCTGGACGCCCAGGGGATCTCCACGGCCAAGCTGCTCGTCTCGGCCAACGCGCACCTGATCATGCCCTGGCACAAGGAGCGCGACAAGCTCACCGAGCGCTACCTCGGCGGCAACCGGATCGGCACCACCGGCCGGGGCATCGGCCCGGCCTACGGCGACAAGGCGGGCCGGCTCGGCATCCGGGTCCAGGACCTGCTCGACCCGAAGATCCTGGCCCAGAAGGTCGAGGTCGTGCTCAAGGAGCGCAACCCGCAGCTCGCCAAGGTCTACAACCGGCTGCCGATCGACCCCGACGCCGTGGTCGAGGAGTACGCCACCTACGCCGAGGCGCTCCGCCCGCGCATCGCCGACACCTCGCTCTACCTGTGGAAGGCACTCCGCGAGGGCAAGCAGGTCCTGTTCGAGGGCGCCCAGGGGGCGATGCTCGACGTCGACCACGGCACCTACCCGTTCGTGACCTCCTCCTCGCCGGTCGCCGGGGGGGCGCTGGCCGGGACCGGCGTCGGCCCGCGCGAGATCGAGCGGGTGATCGGCATCGCCAAGGCCTACACCACCCGGGTGGGCACGGGGCCGCTCCCGACCGAGCTGCACGACGAGCAAGGCGAGGTACTGCGCCGGGACGGGGCGGAGTTCGGCACCACCACCGGGCGGGCGCGCCGGTGCGGCTGGCTCGACACGGTGGTGCTCCGCTACGCGGCCCGGGTCAGCGGCCTCACCGAGACGTTCGTCACCAAGCTGGACGTGCTGTCGGCCTTCGACCGGATCCCGGTGGCGACCTCCTACCGGGTGGACGGCGACGTGACCGAGGACTGGCCGATGACCCAGACCCAGGTCCACCACGCGGTGCCCATCTACGAGCAGTACGAGGGCTGGCGCGAGGACATCACCGCGGTCACCCGCTACGCCGACCTGCCCAGGGCGGCCCGCACCTACGTCGAAGCGATCGAGAAGCTCGGCGGGGTGGCGGTGACCGCGGTGTTCGTCGGCCCCGGCCGCGAGCAGACCCTCGTCCGGGAGCCGGGAGAGTAGGCGGTGCGCGTCGCGGTCGTCGGTGGCGGTGGGCGGGAGCACGCCCTGCTCGCCGCGCTCGCGGCCAGCCCTGAGGTCGAGCGGCTGTTCGCCGTGCCCGGCAACGCCGGCACGGCCGCGGTGGCCCAGAACGTGCCAGGGGTCCCGGTCACCGACGGCGCCGCCTTGGCCGCCTGGGCCACTCGCGAGGCGGTCGACCTGACCGTGATCGGCCCGGAGGCGCCGCTGGTCGCCGGGGTGGCCGACGTGCTCGCCAGGCAGGGCCTGGCCGTGTTCGGCCCCACCGCAGCCGCTGCCCGGATCGAGGGCTCCAAGGCGTTCGCCAAGGACGTGATGGCATCCGCGGGGGTCCCGACCGCGGCGGCCGAGGCGTTCACCGACGCGTCCGCCGCGGTCAAGGCGCTCGACGACTTCGGCCCGCCCTGGGTGGTGAAGGCCGACGGCCTGGCCGCCGGCAAGGGGGTCACGGTCACCGGCGACCACGCCACGGCCAGGGCCGCGGTCGAGGACGCCCTGCTGGGCGGGGTCCACGGCGAGGCCGGCGCCCGCATCCTGCTGGAGGAGCACCTCGACGGGCTGGAGGCGAGCCTGTTCGCGCTCAGCGACGGGAAGACCGTGGTCCCCCTCGCGCCCGCCCGCGACTACAAGCGGGTCGGGGACGGCGACACCGGTCCGAACACCGGTGGCATGGGCGCCTACTCGCCGCTCGCCGACGTGCCCGACGCCCTCGTCGACCAGGTGCGGACCACGATCCTCGAGCCGACCGTGGCCGAGCTGGCCCGCCGCGGCACCCCCTACCAGGGCCTGCTCTACGCCGGGCTGGTCCTGACCGCCACTGGGCCGAAGGTGATCGAGTTCAACTGCCGCTTCGGTGACCCTGAGACCCAGGTGGTGGTGCCGAGGCTGGCCAGCGACCTGGCCGGGCTGCTGCGGGCCACGGCCGGCCCTCCGGGGCGCCTGGCCGGCGTCCGGCTCGCGTGGGACCCACGCGCCTGCGTGACCGTCGTGCTCGCCTCCGGCGGGTACCCGGGCCCCTACCGTCGCGGCCTCGAGATCCACGGGCTCGACTCCGCGCCTGCCCCGGGGGTGCAGGTCTTCCACGCCGGGACCAGCGCGGGCCCCGGGGGACGGACGGTCACCGCCGGGGGCCGGGTGCTCGCGGTCAGCGCGCTCGGCCACGGCGCCCCGGCAGCCCGGGCCCTGGCCTACGAGGCGGTGGAGCGGATCTGGTTCGAGGGTGCCCACTGGCGCCGCGACGTCGCCGGCGGCTGATCGGGGTCCGGGGCCCGGGGCGCTCGCGGTGGCCCGAGGCGCTTCCAGGGGCGCGGGGTGGCCCCAGGCTTCCAGAGGGCGCGGGCGGTCTCCAGGGGGTTGCGCGGCCGCTCAGGCTCCCAGGAGCCGCGGGCGGTCGCCCGGGCTCTCCTCTGCACGCCAGATGGGCTGGCCCCACCCGTCCGACCGGATGCGGGCCCTTGATTCGTTTGTCGGTGTTTGAGGTATATTTCCCACGTGGTGCCGCCTGCCACCCGCGGGGACGCACTGCCGAGAGGGGGCGCTGGGGGGTTCCGCATGCGTGCCGACGAGCGCTGCATCGAGCAGTACGACTACGTCCCGGTCGAGGTCCGCGAGCACGACCCGGCGGCTGCGGCCGTGGCCGAGCGGCTCGCCGGGCTGATTGCGGCGTGCCGTCCCGGCACGGCCGTCGAGCACGTCGGCAGCTCGGCGGTTCCTGGCATGGCCGGCAAGGGCACGATCGACCTGCTGGTGCCGGCGCCCGAGGCGGAGATCCCCGAGATCGCCGACGCCCTGGTCGGCATCGGCTTCCAGCGCCAGACCATCCGCGAGGCGTTCCCGCCCACCCGGCCCATGCTTCAGGGGGTCCTCCGCCACGGCGACAAGCCGTACCGGGTGCACGTCCACGTCGTTCCCGCCTCCAGCCCGGAGGTGGCAGCGATGCGCGGCTTCCGTGACGCCCTGCGGGCCGATCCCTGCCTGCGGCTCGGGTACGCCACGCTCAAGCGCGACATCGTGACCCGCGGGGTGACCAACTCGGTGGCCTTCTCCAAGGCCAAGCACGCCTACATCACCGCGGCCCTGGAGCGACTCGGCCTGCTGGCGTCGCCACCGGACGAGGGCGCCTGCTCGCCGATCTGACCGGTCCTACCCAGGAGTCCGTTTACGCCCTACGAGTTGCACGGGGCATCCCTTATGTTTGTACTCTTCGTCCCTGTACTGAACCGACCGTGTCCATGGAGTGAACCGATCGTTCCATCCCCGAGTTGGTCCGGACCGAGCTCGCCGCCGTGGGTCCTGGGCCAGAAAGGGTCTGCCACGAACCGGAATGCAGAGGGCAGCCGCTCTGCCGGGGCGTCTGCGCTGAGCCGCTCGCGGCTCTCGATCCGGCACGCGTTCGAGATCGACCCCCTGCTGGCCGACGGCCTGCTCGCCTTCGCGCTGGTCGTGCTCGGTGTGGTCGGGCTCCTGGCCGCTGTGGAGTCCGAGCCGGCCCCTGCCACCACCTCCTCCCCCCCGGCGCTGGCCGCGGTGCTGGTCATGTTCCAGACCACGCCGATCACCTGGCGCCGGCGGAGCCCCCTCACCGTGCTCATCGTCGTCGAGCTCGCGACCATCGCCTACCACCTGCTCCACTACCCGTTCACCGGAGCCGACCTCGGGGCCCTGGTCGCCTTCTACACGGTGGCCTCCAGGTACGACGCCCGGGCGGTGCTCGCCGCGGCTGCTGGGTTCGCGTGCGTCGTCCTCGCCCTCACCTTCCAGGGCCGGATGGGGTTCGAGCTCTTCGCGCTGCTGCAGGTGCTGTTCGCCGTGGCCTGGATCATGGGCGCCGAGCTGCGCATCCGGCGGACCCACACCGCGCTGGTCGAGGACCGGGCCGCCCGCCTGGAGCGGGAGCTCGGCTACCTGGCCCGGGAGGCGGTCGCCGACGAGCGCGCCCGCATCACCCGGGAGCTGCACGAGACGGTCACGGCCAACCTCAGCATGATCGTCGCCCAGGCGAAGGTGGCCGAGCGCGCCCTGCCGGTCGGCGCCGCACCGCCCATGGACGCGATCGACTTCATCAGGAAGACCGGCGAGCAGACCCTCGCCGAGCTGCGCCGGGCCGCCGACGTGCTCCGGCCGGAGGACCCGGTGGTGGTGCCGCCGGCCTCGCCGTCGGCCATGAGCCAGCTCGGAGCCCTGGTCACCGAGGTGAAGATGGCCGGGCTGCCAGTGGACGTCGTGGTCGAGGGCGATGCCCGGCCGCTGCCCGCCGAGGTGGACGGGTCGGCCTACCGTATCGTGCAGGAGGCCCTCACCAACTGCCTCAAGCACGCCGGCCCGGTCCGGCCCCAGCTCGTGATCCGCTACGGCGTCGACGACCTCGAGCTGGTGGTGACCGAGGACGCCGGCAGCTGGGAGGTCGATCCCGAGGCGGGCCGGCGCGAGAACCTGGGCTGGATGCGGCCCCGGTCCGCCGCCGGGCCGGGCGCCGCCGGGACGGGGCCCTCGGCCCCCGCCGGGGCCGGGCCCTGGCTCGATGGCACCTACGGGGTCCGCGCCCGGCTGCCCATCTGACCCCGTGGCCTGGTCCGGCCCGGCTGCCCACCTGGTCCCGTGGCCTGGTCCGGCCCGGCTGCCCATCTGGTCCCGTGGCTGGTGCGCCCGGGTGGTTGTCTGACCCCGTGGCCGGTGCGGCCCGGGTGGCTGCCTGACCCGAAGCCTGGTCCGCCGGGTGGCTGTCTGACCTGTGGCCTGGTCCGGCCCGGCCGGCCGGAGCAGGTCGCGGTCGGCCCGTCGCCGGCGGCTACGGGCCGGGCGTGGACACCCGGTCGTGCGCGAGGTACCGGAAGGCGCCGGCGACCAGGCCGATCCGCGTGTGGACGAGCCTGCCCGAGGCGGCGCCGCCAGGCGGCTCCCCGACAGCCTCGCTCCTGGCCGCGTAGTCGTCCAGGACGGCGGTGCCGGTCGCCGTCACCGTCACCCGGACGGTGCCGTGGGCCAGGTGGTCGCGGTGGGCGACCACGGCCGGCGGGCCACCGCCTGGGAAGCCGACCAGGTCGTAGGCGAGCAGCGCGCCCGGGCCCTGGGAGCGGAACTGGGCCAGGAGCGTCCGGCCGCCCGCCGACAGCGCGGGCGTGGCCACCCGGATCGCCGCCCAGGTCCTGCCCGCCCTCGGCTCGGTCGCGGCCAGGGACCGCTCCCAGGTGCCGCTCCCAGTGGGCGACCAGACCTGGAGGCCCAGGGCCCGCGAGCCGGGGGCGCGACCGCTCACCCAGACGACCGGCCGCCCGCTCGGGGCCAGGCTCGCCCGGCCGCACGCCGTGGGCACGAGCCCGGTCACCCGGACCTGGAGCTGGGCGCAGGCCAGGCCGCCGCTGCGGGCGACGACCCTGGCCCGGACCGGGGGCGCGGCGAGCAGCCGCCCGGAGGCCGGGACGGGGGCTCCCACGGTGGGCCCGGCCGACCCTGGCCCGCCCGGCCCGCCCGTGCCGGTGGTGCTCCGGCCGGGGACCGGCGCGCCGGAGCCTGCGTCCGTGCCGGAGGTCGCGTCCGTGCCCGCGACCGTGCTGGCCGGCGCTGCGGCAGGCGCCCCGGACGAGCTGGCCGACTGGCGGGCGCGGGCCCGGGACCCGATCTCGAAGCCGGCCGTCACCATCAGGACGGCGGCCACCACCACGGCCGCTCCGATGCCGAGATCCCGCCGGTGCATCCCGCCTCCTCATAGCCAGACGACAAGATCGAAACAATCAAGTAGCGCGAAAGGTATTCTGCGCGCTCTTCGGTCGACCGCAAGTCGCCAGGTACGGGCGGGGCCGGCATAGAATGCGCCGACCGGCCATGCACCGCGCGAGGAGTGGGAATGCCGCAGCCACGGGTAGGGATCGTCCTGGGCTCCAGCTCCGACGAGGAGAAGGCCAAGGCGGCCGCCGTCATGCTCGAGAAGTTCGGGGTCGACTACGAGATCGAGATCGCGAGCGCCCATCGCAGCCCCCGGCGGGTCGCCGACTACGCGGCCAGCGCCGAGGACCGGGGCCTCCAGGTCGTCATCGCCGCGGCCGGCCGGTCGGCCGCGCTCCCCGGCGTCATCGCCGCCCACACCACCCTGCCCGTCATCGGCCTGCCGATCTTCAGCCAGCACCTGGCCGGCGCGGACGCCCTCTACTCGATCGTGCAGATGCCGTCCGGGGTACCGGTGGCCACCGTGGGGCTGGACGCCGCCGCCAACGCCGGGATCCTCGCCGTACAGATCCTCGCCACCGCCGACCAGGGGCTGCGCAAGCAGCTTCGGGACTTCAAGCACCAGCTCTCGGAGGGGCTGCGCCTGTAGCGCCCCGCGTGGGCGGCTACGCTTGTCACGACCAGCTCAGCGCGCCGACGGCCCGGCCCCCCCGGGCTTCCCGAAAGGGTCCGCCGTGATCCCTCGCTACGTCCTCCCGGAGATGGGCGCGGTCTGGAGCGAGGCCGAGCGGTTCCGGCTGTTCGCGCAGGTCGAGGTCGCGGTGGTGCGGGCCCGGGCCCGCCGCGGGCTGGTGCCGGCGGAGGACCTCGCCGCCGTCGAGCTCGCACCGCCGCCGCCGCCCGAGCGCGTCCACGAGCTCGACGGCCAGCTCCACCACGACACCCTGGCCTTCCTCACCGCCTACGGCGAGGGCATCGGCCCGGCCGCCAGGCACGTCCACTACGGCATGACCTCCTCCGACCTGCTCGACACCGCGCTCGGGCTGCAGCTCACCCGCGCCTGCGACCTCCTCATGAGCCGGCTCGACCGGCTGGTGGAGGCCCTGCGCGACCGCGCGCTCGAACACCGCGACACGCTCTGCCTCGGCCGCACCCACGGTGTGGCCGCCGAGCCGACCACCTTCGGGCTGAAGCTGGCCGGGCACGCGTTCGCCTTCGACCGGGACCGGCGACGCCTCGCCGCCGCCCGCGAGGCGGTCGCGGTGGGGACGGTCTCCGGGGCGGTCGGAACCTACTCGAACCTGCCACCCGACGTGGAGGCCGAGGTCCTGGCCGACCTGGGGCTCCGTCCGGAGCCGGCACCGACCCAGGTGGTGGCGCGCGACCGCCACGCCGAGCTGCTCGCCGTCCTGGCGGTCGCCGGGGCGAACCTGGAGCGGCTCGCGGTCGAGGTCCGGCACCTGCAGCGCACCGAGGTCCGGGAGGTGGAGGAGCCGTTCGCGGAGGGCCAGAAGGGCTCGTCGGCCATGCCCCACAAGCGCAACCCGGTCGTGGCCGAGCGCCTCACCGGCGTGGCCCGGCTGCTCCGCGGCTACGCCGCGAGCGGGCTCGAGGACGTCGCCCTGTGGCACGAGCGTGACATCTCCCACTCCTCGGTGGAGCGGGTGGTGCTCCCGGACGCCTGCTGCGTGCTCGACTACGGCCTGGAACGGGCAGCCTGGCTGGTGGCCGGCCTGCGGGTGTTCCCAGAGCGCATGCGCGCCAACCTCGAGGCGTCCGGCGGGCTGGCCGGCTCCTCGGCCGCCTTGCTCGCCCTGGTCGACAAGGGCTGGACCAGGGAGGACGCGTACGCCGCGGTGCAGCGGGCGGCGATGGCGGCCTGGGAGGGCAAGGGCGGGTTCCGCGACCTGCTGCTCGCCGAGGCGGGCGTTGCAGACGCGTTCGGGGAGACCGGAGCCGGGGAGAGCGGAGCGGCCCTCGACGCGGCCCTCGACCCGGCCCGGTTCGTCGCCCACGCCGACCCCATCTTCGACCGTCTGGAGGCGATCCGGGACCAGGGCGGGCGCACCCAGGACCAGGCATTCAAAGGAGGAGCGCCATGAGCACCGCCCTCGAGCCTGACGGCCTTCGCCACCTCGCCTCCGGCAAGGTGCGCGACCTCTACGAGGCCGACGCCGGCCACCTGCTGCTGGTCGCCTCCGACCGCATCTCCGCGTTCGACGTCGTGCTCGACGACCCGGTGCCCGGCAAGGGGGTGGTGCTCACCGCGCTCACCCAGTTCTGGCTCGAGCAGCTCGCCGACCTGGTCGGCAACCACCTGGTCGGCTGGCGCGCCTCCGAGCTGCCCCCCGGCGCGAGGCACCTGGCCGGCCGGGCGATGCTGGTGCGACAGCTCGAGATGGTCCCGATCGAGTGCGTGGCCCGCGGCTACCTGGCCGGGTCGGGCTGGAAGGACTACCAGGCGGGTGGCACCGTCTGCGGCATCCCGCTCCCCACGGGCCTGCGCGAGTCCGAGCGGCTGCCCAGCCCGCTGTTCACCCCGGCGACCAAGGCGGTCACCGGCCACGACGAGAACATCTCGGAGGCCCGCATGGCCGCGCTGGTCGGCGCCGAGCTGACCAGCCGGCTCCACCAGCTCACCGTCGAGGTCTACCGGCGCGGGGCCGAGCACGCAGCCCGCCGGGGCATCCTGCTGGCCGACACCAAGCTCGAGTTCGGCCTGGCCGACGGCGAGGTGGTGCTGGCCGACGAGGTGCTCACCCCCGACTCGTCGCGCTTCTGGCCGGCCGGGGCCTGGGAGCCGGGGCAGTCGCCGCCCTCGTTCGACAAGCAGTACGTGCGCGACTGGCTCGAGGTCCAGCCGTGGGACAAGACCCCGCCCGGACCGCCCCTGCCCCCCGACGTGATCGCGGGCACCGCGGCCAGGTACCGCGAGGCCTACGAGCGCCTGGCCGGCCGCACCCTGGCCGACTGGCTGGCCGAGGCCCGCTCCTGACCTCGCGGCGCATGGACCTGAACGACACTCCGCGGCGCATGGACCTGAACGACGCGGTGGCCGCCGCGCTCCGGTTCGGGGAGTCGTGGGAGGGGAGCTTCGAGTCCTTCGAGCGCCATCCCGCCCTGGCCGTCGACGCCGCCCGCCTGGGCGCCGCCTGGGAGGAGTACACCCGGCGGCTCGAGGACAACTACCCGTTCTTCCACCCCAGGTACGCCGGGCAGATGCTGAAGCCCGCGCACCCGGTGGCCGTGGCCGGCTACCTGGCCGCGATGCTCATCAACCCCAACAACCACGCCCTCGACGGCGGCCCGGCCACCGGCGCGATGGAGAAGGAGGTCGTGGCCGACCTGGCGGCGATGTTCCGGCTCCCGGCCGGCGCGCTCGGCCACCTCACCTCGAGCGGCACGATCGCCAACCTCGAGGCCCTCTGGGTGGCCAGGCAGCTCCACCCGGGCAAGGCGGTCGCCTTCAGCGAGGAGGCCCACTACACCCACGAGCGGATGTGCGGCGTGCTCGGGGTCGACACGGTCAAGGTGCCGGCCGACGGGTCGGGCCGGATGGACGCCGACGCCCTCGAGCGGGTGCTTGAGACCGGCTCCGTGGGCACGGTCGTGCTCACCACCGGCACGACCGGCCTGGGCGCGGTCGACCCGGTCGACGAGGTGCTCGCCCTGCGCGACCGCTACGGCTGCCGCCTCCACGTCGACGCCGCCTACGGCGGCTTCTACGCGCTGCTGGCCTGGGCCGGCGAGGAGGGCAGGGTGATCGGTGCGCCCGCGGCCCGGGCGCTGCGGGCCGTCGCCGAGTGCGACTCGGTGGTGGTCGACCCGCACAAGCACGGCCTGCAGCCCTACGGGTGTGGGGCGGTGCTGTTCCGGGACGCGTCCGTGGGCCGGCTCTACAAGCACGACTCGCCCTACACCTATTTCACCTCCGACGAGCTGCACCTGGGCGAGATCAGCCTGGAGTGCTCGCGGGCCGGGGCGGCCGCCGGGGCGCTCTGGCTCACCCTGCGGGTGCTCCCGCTGCGGGCCGGCAAGGGCCTCGGGCCGGTGCTGGCCGCCGGGGCCCTGGCCGCCCGGGCCTGGGCCGCCCGCATCGACGCCAGCGACGAGCTGCTGCTCGGCAACGACCCGCAGCTTGACATCGTCACCTTCTACCCGGCCACCCGGGAGCGGTCGTGCACCGCGGTCGACGCCGCCTCGGCCCGGCTGCTCCGGGCCGCCATGACCGACCCGTCCCCGGTGTTCCTGTCGACGCTGCGGATGCCGGCCGCGCGCCTGCGCCAGCGCGACCCCGACCTCGTCCCCGACGCCCCGGCCGCCCGCGTCCTGCGCAGCGTGCTGATGAAGCCCGAGCACGAGCTGTACGTGGACACCCTCCACGCCGAGGTGACCCGCCTGGCCAGGCAGGCGGCGGCCGGGGCCTGAGCGAGCCCCGGGACCGTCGTTCAGACCCAGCGTAGCGCCAGCGCCTCGGCGACCTGGCCGGGAACTGGTCGGCCTCAGCCTCTGCTGCGCTCCGCATGACGTTCGCGCGCCTGCCAGGCCGGAAGCTCATGCTGACCTGCAGCCGGCACTACGACCGGTAGGTCACTCCCGGAGGTCACGGACCCGGCGGGCCTTGCGTTCGGTGCGGGGAAGGACGCCGTGGGGGAGGACCTCCACCACCGGGCGGAGCTCGCAGCGGGAGACGATCTCGCTTTCGACCAGGCGGGCGACGGCGGGGTGGCGGCGGGCGTCGACGTCGCGGCGGACCTCGACGCGCACGGTCAGCACGTCGAGGTCGCGTCGGCGGTCGACGACCACCTCGAACTCCTCGCCGACCTCGGGCACCCGGCGCACCGCGTCCTCGACCGCGCTCGGGAACAGGGTCACGCCCCGCACGTTGAGCATGTCGTCGGCCCGGCCGGCGAAGCCGCCCAGGGCCCGGGCCGAGGTGCGGTCGCAGGCGCAGCGGTCGCGGACCAGCCGGGTCCAGTCGCCGACCAGGAAGCGCAGCTGCGGTGACGCCTCCGAGTGCAGGCTGGTCACCACCGAGACGCCCCGCTCCCCGTCGGGTACCGGGGCGTGGGTGACCGGGTCGACCACCTCCCACAGGTGGGTGTCCTCGGACAGGTGCAG
This sequence comes from Actinomycetes bacterium, assembly GCA_036000965.1. Taxonomy (NCBI): domain Bacteria; kingdom Bacillati; phylum Actinomycetota; class Actinomycetes; species Actinomycetes bacterium. The sequence continues at coordinate 28,250 of DASYUT010000186.1, read as the reverse complement.
GCCCGGCTCGGCGCCTGGCCCGAGCTGGGCCACGGCGGCGCAGGTGTGGGCGCCGGCCGAGGGCGCCGCCTCGGTGCAGCCGTAGAACTCGTGCAGCTCCGCGCCCCAGCGGGCCTCGAGCCTGGCGCGGGTGGACGGCACGCTGATGCCCGGCTCGCCGGCGCAGAACAGGAAGCGGACCGAGGTGGAGGCCGGGTCGATGCCGAGCTCCTCGGCCACCGCGGCAAGGTACAAGGCGTACGAGGGCGTGCAGGCCAGGACCGTCGGCCGGTAGCTGTCGATGAAGCGGGCCCGCGTGCGGGTGTCGAGCCCGCCCGCGGTCACGATCGGCACGCCCATGCGGTTCAGGGCGTAGTGCACGCCCCAGAGCCACACGTGCGGCCCGTAGCCGAAGGCGAGCATGGCCGAGTCCCGGCCGGGCCGGAAGCCCATCGCCCACATGGCCCGGGCGCCGATCCACGACCAGGCGACGCGGTCGAACGCGGTGTAGCGGAACACCCGGGGCAGGCCGGTGGTGCCCGAGGTGGCAAAGACCTGCCAGCCGCGCTCGGCCCAGACGGCGTCGTCCACCGAGGTGTAGGTGCCCCACGGCGGGTGGGCCGCCACGTCCTCGGCCATCTCCTGCCTGGTGGTGACCGGCAGGTGGGCGAGGTCGTCGACCGAGCGGACGTCGCCCGGGTCGATGCCGGCCCGGTCGAGCCTGCGGCGGTAGAACGGCACGCACTCGTAGGCGAAGCGCACGGCCGCGCGCAGCTTGGCGTCCTGCACCGCGCGGAGCTCGTCCGGGGACATGGTCTCCAGGCGCTCCGACCAGAAGCGTGGACCGGAGGGCCGGTCGAGGTCGAGCTGGTGCCGCTCGGCCTGGGCCAGCCACGCCGCCCGCTGGACCTGGTTGACGGCGCCCACGCCGGTCAGAAGTCGCCTGTGACCGCTTGAGGCCCGTCCACGGGCAGGACCCGCTCGAGGCCGAGCGCCTCCAGCACCGGCTCGTCGGTGATGGCGAACAGGATCGCGTCGCCGCCGGGAGCGTGGTGCTCGTGCACGGCCCAGGGCGGCAGCGCCAGGATGTCGCCTCGCCGCCAGGAGAACCGCACCCCGTCGATCACGGTCTCGCCCTTGCCACGGAACACCTGGTAGACGGTGGAGTGGACGTGCCGGTGGGCGCGCGTGCGGGTGCCGGCCCGCAGCAGCTGCACGGTGGCGGCGATGGTGGGCAGCACCGGCCCGCCCGTGCGCGGGTTGGTGAAGCGCAGCAGCACGTCGTCGAAGGGGTCGCCGGGGTCGTCCCGGCGCGCGCCGAGCGCGGCCGCGGTCGCCGCCCACGGGTAGTGGAGCAGCGGCGAGCGGGGCGCCGGCCGGGTGCCCACGGGCGGCTCGGCCGCGCCCTGGCCGGCCGCGACCGGGGGCAGGACCGCCGCTGCCGGCAGCAGGCCGGGGGAGCCGAAGGCGCGCGCCGAGCCGTGCCGGTCGAGGACCGGCTGCAGCTCGTCGACCGGGTAGAGCTCGAAGAACACGGCGTCCAGGTAGCCGGCCAGGGGCAGGTCGAGCCCGTCGAACCACATCATCGGCTGGTCGGACTCGTTCTGGTGGTCGTGCCAGGTGTAGGAGGGGGTGAGCACCAGGTCGCCGGCTGCCATGTTGCAGCGGTCGCCGTCCACGGTCGTCCACGCCCCGGTGCCCTCGACCACGAACCGCAGCGCCGAGGGGCTGTGGCGGTGGCCGGGCGCGGACTCGCGCGGGCCGAGGTACTGCACCGCCGCCCAGAGCGTCGCGGTCGCGCCGTAGACGCCGGGCAGGCCCGGGTTCATGCAGCCGAGCACCCGCCGGTCCCCACCCCGGTGGATCGGCACCAGCTTGCCGGCCTGCTCGGCCAGGCGGGCCAGGCTGTCGAAGCGCCACAGCCACGCCTTGGGCCGCGGCCTGGGCTCGAACGGCATGATCTTGGCGTTGATCCGCCAGAGGGCTTCCAGGTGCTCGGCGTGCAACTCGGCGTAGAAGTGCTCCAGCGCGCTGTTGTCGCCGCCGGCGAGGAGCGCGGGATCGACGTGCTCGGTCATGGTGAACTCCTGTCCAGCGGGGGCGGCCGCCTCCGGCTCCTGAGCCCCCGCCCCAATCGGTGCGGATGCTCAGTTCTCGGCCGGGTAGGTGGTCGCGACCTCGGGCAGCCGCAACCCGAGGTCGCCCTCGACGAACGCCCGGGAGCGCTCCAGCCAGTCCGCGCGCACCTCGTCGTTGGTCCGCTGCTTGACTCCCCAGCGCCGGAACAGCTGGTTGTTGGCCGACTTGGAGCGCCCGAAGAACGCCGGCAGCCCCGGGAAGATCCGGTCGATCGACGCCTGCACCTCGGCCCGGCCCGCCTCGGTCTTGACCGCCTGCCGCAGCCGGGACTGCCCGAAGCTGGTGTGGAACCGCTCCTCGGGCATCAGCGCCGCGGCCAGGTCCCGCAGCGGGGTGTAGGTGCAGGCCAGCAGGTCCTCCATCTGCACGACCTCAGCCAGGTCGGCCAGCCCCTTGATGACCAGGAAGTCGGTCCAGTTCGTCATGGGCAGGTCGAAGATCGACAGGTGCCTGGCCCCCTCCTGCTCGGGCAGGCCCAGGGCCCGGGCCAGGGCGGTGAACTTGAGGTGGTGGCCGTACTCCTCCATGGCGATGCGGCAAGCCAGGTACTTCTCGTTGGGCTGCCCGGCCAGGGCGATGGCGGGCTCGTCGAACAGCTCGGCCCCGGCCAGCTCGTTGCGGCAGTGGCTGAGGATCACCTTGCCGACCGCGGTGATGTACTCGGCAGGGAGCTGCCTGGCCTCGTCGGGCCCGGTGACCATGCCCTGGAACGGGCTGGCCACGTCGGTCGTGCCCATCGCCTGGATCCTTTCGTATCGTCAGGGTCGCGGCGGTCGTGTCGCGGGGACCGCGGCGGTCGTGTCGTCGGGGGGCGCGGCCGGCGGTCGTGTCATCAGGGGCGCGGCGGTCGTGTCGTCAAGGGAACGTACCGGTCGTGTCGTCAAGGGAACGCACCGGCACGGGCGGGCCGCCGAACAGGTCGAACTCGTCCTCGAGCGGGGTGAAGTGCGCGGCCAGCGGCGGCTCGGCCAGGCTGTCGAGCGTCTCCCGGGTCCAGCCGCCCTCGGCCACGAGCCGGGCGACCGGCCGCGGCTGCGACCAGACGAGCAGCTCGCCGCCGCGGATGCCGAGCACCTGCCCGGTGACCCGGCCGCCGTCGGGCGAGCAGAGCCAGGCCAGCAGCGGGGCGGCGTCCTCGGGCCTGGCGCGGTGGGCGTCGCGCAGGTAGGCCTCGAGCCTGGGCGTGGCCGGCGGGATCGACTCGGTCATGCGGGTGTAGGCGAACGGCAGCACGAGGTTGGCGGTGACCCCGGACCTGGCCCCCTCCAGGGCGAGCACGCGCATGAGGCCGAGCAGCCCGGCCTTGGCCGTCGCGTAGTTGGCCTGGCCGACCGCGCCCACCAGGCCGGCCGCCCCGCCGACCAGCACCACGCGGCCCCGGCCCGATTCCTTGAGCGCCGGCCACACGGCCCGCACGCACGCGAACGCGGCGTCCAGGTGCACCGCAAGCACCGAGCGCCACGCCTGGGGCGTGAGCTTGGCCAGCGAGCGGTCGGCCAGGTTGCCGGCCGCGTGGACCAGCGCGGCGGCCCGGCCCAGCTCGGCGGCTGCGACCGCGATCGCCTCCACGCCCGAGGGGTCGGTGACGTCCACGGGCAGCGCCCGCGCGGTGCCGCCCTCCGCGCCGATCTTCCCGGCCACGCGGGCGGCCGGCTCCGGGTCGGTGCCGCTGCCGTCAAGGGCCGCGCCCGAGTCGGCCACCACCACGGCGAAACCGTCACGCCCGAGCCGCCGGGCCACGGCCGCCCCGATCCCGCGGCCTCCCCCTGTGACGATCGCGACCTCGTCGGCCACTGGTGCACGCTTCCCTTCGGGCCAGGAGGCGGGCCCGGGCAGCCCGGCCCCGCGGGCCTCGAACCTCAACGTAGGGGTTCCGGCCCTGATCGACAAGGCCACGCCGTGGGCGGCAGGCCCGCTGCCAGGAGGTTCCTGGATCCAGGGGTCAGCTCTGCTGCCAGGGGCTTCCTGATCCGGGGTCGGGTCTGCTGCCAGGGGCTTCCTGGTTACGGGGTCGGGCCTGCTGCCAGGAGCTTCCTGGATTCTGCTGCCAGGAGCTTCCCGGATTCTGGGGTCAGCCCGAGGCGGGCAGGCGCACGGTCACCTCGAGGCCGCCGTGCGGGAGGGCGCGAGCCAGCGCCTCCCCACCGTGGGCCTTGGCGACCGAGCGGACGATCGACAGGCCGAGGCCGGCGCCGTCGGCCGAGGCGGTGCGGCCGGTCAGCCGCTGGAACGGCTCGAACAACGAGGTCACCTGCTCCGTGGGGATGGGCACGCCCCCGTTGGCGACCTGCACGAACGCCGCGCCCCGGGAGCCCGGCCAGGCGCTCCGCTCCCTTCCGGTGGCGACCTCGAGCCAGCCGCCGGGCTGGTTGTGGCGCACGGCGTTCTCGACCAGGTTGGCGACCAGACGGTCGAGCAGGACCCGGTCGCCGGCCACCGGTGCGGGCGCGAGATGGGTGGTGACCTCGATCCCGAGCGGCCCGGCGTCGCGCCGGGCCAGGGAGAGCGCGTCGCCGGCGGCCTCGGCGAGGTCGGCCGCGTCCCTGGCCCGCAGCTCGCGCTCGCTGCGGGCCAGGGTGAGCAGGCTCTCGATCAGGCGCTCGCTGCGGGCGGTCGCGTCGCGCACCCGCTCGGCCATGGCCCACAGCTCGGCCGGGGTCGACTTGGGGTTGGCCAGGGCCACGTCGACCTCGGTGCGGGCGATGGTGAGGGGGGTGCGCAGCTCGTGGGAGGCGTTGGCCACGAACCGGCGCTGGCTCTCGAAGGCGGCGTCCAAGCGCTCGAGCATCGCGTCGAAGGTGTCGGCCAGCTCCTTCAGCTCGTCCCCGGGACGGTCCAGGTCGATCCGCTCGTGCAGGTTCTGGCCGGAGAGCCGCTTGGCCGTGGCGGTGATCTCCTGCAGGGGCCGGAGCACCCGCCCGGCCACCACCCAGCCGAGCCCCACTGACACGAGCGCCATGCAGGCCAGGGCCACCCCGGACCCGTACAGCAGCCGCCGCTCCGCGGCCACCTGAGCCTGCTGCTGGAGCTCTTTCAGCGCCTCGGCCAGCGGGCGGCCGTCGGGGGTGACCTTCTCCCCGAGGGCCGACGGCAGGAACTGGACCACACCTTCCGCGGACGTGCCCGGCGAGGACTGCTCGGCCTGGAACGCGATCTGCCGGGGCAGGGGCGTGAAGTTGGCCCGTACGATCGTGTAGGTCAGGGCGAGCAGCCCGGCCCCGGCGGCCAGGAACAGCCCCCCGTAGAGGAGGGTGAGCCGCAGCCGCACGCTGGGACGGAACGTGACCCGCACGGCGGGCCAGGCCTGCGTGAGACGGGCCGGCCACGCGCGCTCGAGGCCGGGCGGCGGCGTCACAGCCGGTACCCCACGCCGATGACCGTCTCGATGAGCTGGGGCCGGCCGAGCTTGCGGCGCAGGTTCATCACGGTGACCCGCACGGTGTTGGTGAAGGGGTCGGTGTGCTCGTCCCAGACCCGCTCAAGCAGGTCCTCGGCGCTCACCACGGCGCCGCCGGCCGCCAGCAGCACCTCGAGGACCCCGAACTCCTTCCTGGTCAGGTGCAGGAAGTGGCCGTCCCGGGTGGCCTCCCGCCTGGCCGGGTCGAGCCGCACGTCGTACCGTTCGAGCACCGGCGGGAGCGCCTCCCCGGTGCGCCTGGCCAGTGCCCGGACCCTGGCCACCAGCTCGCTGAACGCGAACGGCTTGCCGAGGTAGTCGTCGGCCCCGATGGTGAGGCCGTCGACCCGGTCGTCGACCGACCCGGCCGCGGTCAGCATGAGCACGCGGGCCGTTGGCGCGCCCGCGGTGAGCTTCCGGCAGACCTCGTCGCCGTGCACCTTGGGCAGGTCCCGGTCGAGCACGACCACGTCGTAGCGGTTGAGCGTCGTCTTCTCGAGCGCGTCGGCGCCGTCGAGGCTGACGTCCACCGCCATCCCCTCGTGCCTGAGCCCACGCGCGACGGCATCGGCCAGCACGACCTCGTCCTCCACGACGAGCACGCGCACCCGGACCGCTCCTTCCCCTCGCTCGTTCCCGGCCTCGCGCTGGGTTGGACCGGTCGCCGCCGCACGTGCCGGGGGGCAGGGCCGGCGGCGACCGGCCCTGCAACGGTGCTCCTCGGCTCGTAACGACTGCATAAGGCATTCACGAGACGGAGGCGTTACGGCACCTGGCGTTGACTGCCGGCGGCGGGTGCGACCGGCGCACCCCGGAGCGAGGAGACCCGCAGGATGAAGACAGGGACGAACCGCTGGCCGCCTGGCCGGGGCCGGGTCGGCCGGGGCCGGGTCGGCTGGGGCCGGAGCGGCCGGGGCCGGGTGGCCGTCGTCGCGGTGCTCGCCGCCGCGCTGCTTGCCCTCGCTGCGACCGGCTGCGCCGGTGACGGCGACAAGGGCAGCGGGGTCGCGAGCCTCAGCCAGGCGAGCAAAGCCAAGCAGCCCGACACCGGCACGAAGGCGGGCGAGAAGAAGGACGCCCAGCAGAGCGCCATCGACTTCGCCAAGTGCATGCGCCAGCACGGGATCGACATGCCCGACCCGAAGGTCGACGGTAACGGCCTCATGAAGATGGAGGTCGGCGAGCGGGGCGGCAAGCCGGCCGACCCCAACAAGCTGAAGACCGCCCACCAGGCGTGCCAGCAGCACCTCCAGAACGGCGGCGAGGGGCCGCGCCAGCCCGACCCGAAGATGCAGGACCAGATGCTGAAGTTCGCCAGGTGCATGCGGGAGCACGGCATCGACATGCCCGACCCGTCGCCCGACGGCGGGCTGGTGGTCCAGGACGGCAAGGCCGCCGGCCCCGACTCGTCGAAGTTCAAGGAGGCCGAGCAGGCTTGCCAGTCGCTCATGCCCAAGCTCGCCGCGAAGGCCGAGGACACCGGAGGCACCCGGTGAGCGCCGGCGGGACCGCCGACTCGGGTGCGCGCACGGGCGGCGAGGCCGGGGCGCTCGACACCCGGACCGCGCCCGCCGACGTCGACGCCCGCCTGCCGTCCGAGCCGCCCGTGCTCGACGGCCACGGCCCCGCCGGCCAAGGGGGCGGCCGGCCGGCCGCGCCCCGCCGGGGCCGGGCCGCTCGCCGGCTGGCCGCGCTCGCGCTGGCCGTCGTGGTGGTGGCCGCGGCGGTGGCCTGGGTGGCCGCGCGCCGGGGCTCGGGCGACGGCGGCGCGGATGCCGCGGGCCAGCCCAGGTCCACCACGACCGCGGCCGTGGTCAAGCGCGACCTCAAGGCCCAGGAGGCGGTGAGCGGCACGCTCGGCTACGGCGATGCCCAGACGGTCCTCACCGGCCGCCAGGGCACCGTCACCGGCCTGGCTGCCGAGGGTAGGGTGCGGAAGCGCGGGCAGAACCTCTACCGGGTCGACAACGAGCCGGTCCCCCTGTTCTACGGCAGGATCCCGTTCTGGCGGGCACTCTCCAGCGGCGTCGACGACGGGCCGGACGTCGCCCAGCTCGAGCGGAACCTGGCCGCCCTCGGCCACGACCCCGACCACGAGATGACCGTGGACCAGCACTTCACCGCGGCCACCAGGGCGGCCGTGAAGCGCTGGCAGAAGGCGCAGGGGCTCGAGCAGACGGGCACGTTCGACCCGGGGGACGTCGTGCTGGCCTCCGGCCCGGTACGGGTCGGCAGCCTCAAGACGAGCCTGGGCGCCTCGGTCGGGCCCGGCGGGCAGGTGATGGAGGTCACCTCCACGAGCAAGCAGGTCACCGTCGACCTCGACGCGACCAGGCAGGCCTACGTGAAGGCCGGGGACGCGGTCGACGTCGACCTGCCCGACGGCCGGACGACCACCGGCAAGGTGGTCAAGGTCGGCAAGGTGGCGACTGCGAGCGACGACGGCTCGGGCGCCGGTGGCGGCGGCTCCGACGGGTCGGCAACGGTCGCGGTGACCGTCTCCCTCGACCGCCCCTCGGACGCCCCCGACCTGGACAAGGCCCCGGTCGACGTACGGATCACCACCCAGACCCGCAAGGGCGTGCTCGCCGTGCCCGTGAACGCGCTGCTCGCCCTCAGCGAGGGCGGCTACGCGGTCGAGGTGGACGAAGGCGGCGCCCGGCGCCTGCTCGGGGTGCGCCTGGGCACCTTCGCCGACGGCCTCGTCGAGGTCAGCGGCACCGGCCTCGCTGAGGGCATGCAGGTCGTGGTGCCCCAATGATGCGGGCGGGCGCGTCCCAGACGGTGCCCGGGGGGGAGGGGCGCCAGACGGAGGCGGGCGCGTCCCAGACGGTGCCCGGGGGGGAGGGGCGCCAGGCGCGGGTGGTCGAGCTGTGGGACGTGGTGAAGCGGTACCCGGGGCCGCCCGAGCTGGAGGTGTTGCGGGGCGTCAGCCTCACCGTGGCCGCGGGCGAGATGCTGGCGATCGTCGGGCCGTCCGGGTCGGGGAAGTCGACCCTGCTCCACATCCTGGGCACCCTCGACCGGCCGAGCTCGGGCACGGTGGCGATCGCAGGGCACGACGTGCAGGGGCTGTCCGACCGCCAGCTCTCGTCCCTCCGGGCGCGCAGCATCGGCTTCGTGTTCCAGCAGTTCTTCCTGCTCGACGGCATGACCGCGCTCGACAACGTGGCCACCGGGCTGCTCTACACGGGCCTGGCGCCGGGCGAGCGCCGGCGCCTGGCCACCCTGGCCCTGGGGCGGGTCGGCCTCGGGCACCGGCTCGGCCACCACCCGGCGAAGCTGTCGGGCGGCGAGCGCCAGCGGGTGGCGATCGCCAGGGCGGTCGTGAATCGCCCGGCCGTCGTGCTCGCCGACGAGCCGACCGGCAACCTCGACTCGGCCAGCGGCGCGGAGGTCGTTGCCCTGCTCGAGGAGCTGAACGCCGACGGCACCACGGTCGCGGTCATCACCCACGACCGCGACATCGCCGAGCGGCTGCCGCGGCGGGTGGACCTCCGGGACGGGCGCATCGAGCACGACAGCGGCCCGGCGCCCAGCCCGGCTCCCCGGCAGGAGGCGGGACGATGATCCACGCGTCCAGCCGGGTGGTCGGGCTGGCAATGAGCTTCCAGGTTGAGTGTCGGCAGGAGGTGAAGCGATGATCCGCACGTCCAGGGGGAGCCCGGCCGCGAGCCGCCTGCACCCGCGCGACCTCGTGAGCGTCGGCAGCATCGGCCTGCGCACCCGCAGGCTGCGGGCGGCGCTGTCCGCGCTCGGCATCGCCATCGGCATCGCCGCCATGGTGGCGGTGCTCGGCATCTCGGAGTCGAGCAGGGCCGACCTGCTCGCCCAGCTCGACCGGCTCGGCACCAACCTGCTCACGGTCAGGCCAGGGCAGACCTTCGGGGGCGACGACGCCAAGCTGCCCAAGGAGTCGGTCGGCATGGTCGGGCGGGTCAACCCGGTGCAGGGCGTCGCCGCGACCGGGAACGTCGACGCCAGCGTGCGCCGCACCGACAAGATCCCGAAGGCCGAGACCGGCGGGATCAGTGTGCTCGCGGCCGACACGCACCTGCTCGACTCGCTCGGCGGCACGGTCGCCAGAGGCGCCTTCCTGAACGGCGCGACCGCACGCTACCCGGCGGTCGTGCTCGGGGCCAAGACGGCCGAGCGGCTCGGCATCGACCGGGTGGGCGCCCAGGTCTGGCTGGGGGGCCGCTGGTTCACGGTCGTCGGCGTCCTCGACCCGGTCGCCCTCGCGCCCGAGATCGACCGGGCCGCGCTGGTCGGCTTCCCGGTGGCGGAGTCGCTGCTCGGCTTCGACGGCTCGCCGGGCACGGTCTACGTGCGTTCCGACCCGGACTCGGTCGAGGCGGTGCGCGACGTCCTGGCCGCCACCGTCAACCCCGAGAACCCCAACGAGGTGCAGGTGAGCCGGCCGTCGGACGCGCTCGCGGCCCGGGCCGCGGCCAACACCGCGTTCACCTCGCTGCTGCTCGGGCTGGGCGCGGTCGCGCTGCTCGTCGGCGGGGTCGGCATCGCCAACGTGATGGTGATCTCGGTGCTCGAGCGGCGCTCCGAGATCGGGCTGCGCCGCGCCCTGGGTGCGACCCGGCGCCACGTCGGCGTGCAGTTCCTGGCCGAGGCGCTGCTGCTGTCGCTGCTCGGCGGCCTCGCCGGCGTCGCGGCCGGGGCGCTCGTCACGGGTGGCTACGCCGCCAGCCGCTCCTGGACGGTGGTGGTGCCCGCCCTGGGCATGACCCTCGGCCTGGCCGCCGCCCTCGTGATCGGCGCCGTGGCCGGCCTCTACCCGGCCATGCGGGCGGCCCGCATGTCGCCCACGGACGCCCTGCGCACGGTGTGAGCCGCGCTCAGGCGTCGGGGTCGGGCACCGCGTGCAGCGCCGGCCCGTGCCCGCCTCGCTGTTGCCCAGGCGGGCACGCGGCCGGCGCCAGGTCGAGGTGGTGGGCCAGCACGACCACGGAGGCCCGGAACTCGCGCACCTTCTGGACGACCTCGTCGACGCTCTCCTGGATGACGTACCTGCGCCCGTCGACCAGGGTCACGACCGTGTCCGGGGTCGCTTCCGCGCGCTCGATCAGGTCGCAGTTCAAGGCCATCGCCGACCCGTGGAAGCGTGTCACGACGATCATCGGTGTCCGTCCTCCGGGTCCTGGCGGCGTGCCGCCGCAACCCTTCAGTCGGCATCCCCCGGCCCGATCTGAGGGAACCAGCCGCCGGTCAGGTGGCGGCGGCCGGACCCCCGGCGGCCACCTCGGCACCGGGCCCGGGTACGGCCGGCCGGGTCGCTACGCCAGGCCGTAGACGGGGATGGCGGCGCCGCTGGTCGGCCGGGACTCGTCCACGCAGAAGAAGTGGATGACGCGCGCGACCTCGGCAGGCGCCACCCAGCGGGAATGGTCGGCGTCGGGCTGGTCGGCCCGGTTGGCGGGTGTGTCGATCACGCTTGGCAGCACCGCGTTGCAGCGGATCCCCTGGCCGCGGTACTCGGCCGCGACCGCCTGGGCGAACGCGAGCACCGCGGCCTTGGCGGTCACGTAGCCGGCCGCGCGGCCGAAGGGCCGTACGGCCGCGCGGGAGGAGACGCAGACGATCGCGCCGCCGCCCCCGGCGAGCAGGTGGGGAATGCTGGCCCGGGTGACCAGGAAGGTAGGCCGCAGGTTGAGGGTGAGCATGCGCTCGAACTCCTCGGGCGGCGTCTCGTGCAGCGGCGTGCCGCCCGCGTACCCGCCGACCAGGTTGACCACGGCCCGGAGGGGCGCCCGCTCGTCCGAGGCGGCGGCTTCGACCGCACGCCCCACCCCGCCGGGGTCGAGCAGGTCGGCGTCCACCAGCAGGAGCCGCTCGCGCTCCCCCGGCCCATCGAGCTCGCGCCCGGGTCGGTGGGGGGCCACCACCCGCCAGCCACGGGTCAGGAACACCTCGGTCACCGCCCTGCCGAGGCCACCGGTACCCCCAGTGACCAGCACAGTCGCTCCCATGACCTGCGGATCCCGCTCGGTCATGGGTGCCTCCCGTTCGGTCATGGGTGCTCCCGTTCGGTCATGGGTGCCTCCCGTTCGGTCATGGGTGCCCCTGCCCGGTCATGGGTGCCTCCTGCCCGGTCATGGGTGCCTCCCGGGCTCGGGGCCGACGGATGCCCGCAGGCAAACGAGCCAGTCAGCGGAAAGGTCGGCTACTCGAGCCAGAGCAGGGGCGAGATCACGCGGGAGGCTCGCCGCAAGGTGCTCTCGGCCCGGTCCATCGCCTCCCACAGCTCCTGGATCTGGCGCTGGAGGGCGAGCAGCTCCTGGTCGTCACTGACTCCGTCCTCCGCGCTGCGGACGAGGTCATGGCGATAGTCCTCGACGGTCCCGCGGAGCGACAGCATCTTGTTGGAAAGGTTGCGAAGGTCGAGCGCCAACCGCCGAACCAGCATCGGGTCCGTCATCGCCATCACCTCTCAGACCCTGCTTCAATGGAGCGAATGGAGCATACCTCTTGGAACACAGCATTCAACGACAAAGCTACGTAGAACAGGCAAGCTGGTACGGAGAGACCCGGCTCCGCCACGGGCCGATCCGATGGCGCTGCAGAGCCGTACTGATGCCGGAGTCTAGAACGTTTTAGCCACTCAGGAATGCACGTTCGGGTCTGATACGGGAAGTTCGACAGGAACGATCCCAGACATTACCAAATCCGGCGCTCAAGCCGAGGTGCACCCCCCCGCGACCGCCTCGCCGGCCCGCCTGAGCAGGGGCGGGGGCGCCGCGTCGAGGCGGGTCCGGTAGTCGGAGCCGGCGGCGACCGCCGCGTAGTAGGCGGCCTTTCGCCGCGCGACCCGGCCGCCCGGCTGCGGCTCGGGGGGCAGCGTGCCCGGGTCGAGGTGAGCGTTCAAGCCGTCCTTGAGCAGCACGAGCGCCTCCGAGCGGAGCTGGGAGACGCGCGACTCGGTCACGCCGAGCTCGGCCGCGATCTCCAGCACCGGCCGCTCCTCGAGGAAGTAGGCGGTCACCACAAGGCGGAGCCGCTCGGGCAGGGCGACCACGGCGTCGGCCAGGTAGGCGAGGCGCTCGCGGTCGAGCAGCACTTGGTCGGGGGTTTCGCCGTCGGCCGGGAGCAGCCCCTCGGCGTCGCCCTCGGCCGCGATCGAGTCGTAGTTGAGGACGGTCGCCCGGTGCACGTCCTCGAGCAGCTTGTGCACGCTCCCGGGCTCGATGCCGAGCTCGGCCGCGACCTCGGGCACGCTCGGGGTACGGCCGAGCCGTACGGCCAGGTCGTCGGCGGCTCGCTGCATCTGGCGGGCGCGGGACCGGACCGACCGGCTGGCCCAGTCCGAGTCGCGCAGCGCATCGAGCAGGGCGCCCCGGACGCGGTTCCCGGCGTGGCGCTCGAAGGCGATGCCGCGGGTCGGGTCGTAGGTGCGGGCCGCCTGCGCGAGGCCGAGCATGGCGGCCGACTCGAGGTCGTCCCGGCAGACGTGCCGGGGGATCCGGCTGGCCACCTCCGCCACGGCGTGCTGGACCAGCGGCAGGTGGTCGCGCACGAGCTGGTCCTCGACCACCTGCCGGTCGCTTCGTGCCGGTGCCGGAGCGGCTCCCTGCGTGCTCATACCTAAGGTCTCGGCCACTTAGAGTGAGAAGTTCATCGTCCAGGAGGTCGATCTCCACATGAACTCCTCTCACTCATCGTGGCCAGGCTCTGTCGTCGCAGCGGGCTACCCGCATCCCAGAACAGCCGGGACCCGCACGCTCAAGGCCCCGAGGGGCATCGCGACGGAGCCGACCTGCTCCTCCTCGGTAGCCTCCAAGATCTCACCCAGGGTGAAAGCTGTACCCGAGCCAGCGGCCACCGCGACCACCCTTCGCGGTTGCACTGGTGACCCAGGCCGACTGTCCCGAGCTCACCGGCCTGGTCGCCTGCCGGAGCCGGCGGCTTCCGCGGCCGAAAGGGTGATTCAGCCAATCCTGTCACTCTGTACAATCGTCGAGTCCGATGAGGATGCGCCGCTCGACCGCCCGGCCAGACCATGGCCGCCCCGACCAGATCCGCCGGCCCGACCGTGGCCGGCCCGACCAGATCCGCCTTGAGCGCGTGGGACCGCCGGGCCTCGGCCTGGTCGACGGCGCGCGGATGATCGAAGGAGCGCCCGTGCTCGTCCTCACCCGCCGCGCCAACCAGAGCATCATGATCGGGCGCGACGTCGTCATCACCGTGCTCGAGATCCGCGGGGACCAGGTGCGGCTCGGCATCCGCGCCCCCAGGTCCGTCGAGGTCCACCGGGAGGAGGTCTTCCTCGAGGTCACCCGGTCGCCTGGGCCGGCTCCCGCAGGCGAGGAGGAGGGGGGCGGCGCCCGCCCGCCGGGCGCGGCCTGACCGCGCCGGTGTAGCCTGCCACCTGCGCCGACGGTCGGTGCCGCTGAGAAGGAGGAGGCACGGGTGGCCCGGGTGGCTGTCGACGTCATGCTCAAACGGGAGATCCTCGACCCGCAGGGCCAGGCGGTGGAGCGCGCCCTACCCGCGCTCGGGTTCTCAGGTGTCTCCGACGTCCGGGTCGGCAAGCACGTCGAGCTGACCGTCCAGGACGGCGACGCCGAGGCGGCGGCCGGCGCGGTCGCCGAGGCCCTGCTGGCCAACCCGGTCGTCGAGGAGTTCACCGTCCGCGTCCTGCCCGCGTAGCCGTCCGTGGCACGCTCCCGGTTCCGCCGGCCCTGGCTGCTCCCCCCGGCCGCCCGCCCGCGCGTGCTGTCGACGGCCGAGGCCGCCGCGGTCAAGGCCCGCCCATGGCCCCGCCTGCCCTGGTGGCTCTGGCTGGCCGTGGTGGCCACCACCGTGGCCATGGTGACCGTGGCGGTCGGGCTGGTCGGCCAGGGTGGCCAGCCCGACGTCCCCCTGGGTGCCCGCCGCCCGGCGCCGGTCGGCCGCCTCAGCCACGACGTCGGCGACTACCGGGTGCCCGCCCTCGACCCGGCCAACCGGGCCCGCGTGACCCGGCGGCACCCGGACTGTGCGCGCCTGGCCACGGTCACCCTGGCCGGCACGCCCGGCGAGGTCCTGCTGCTCGAGCAGGCTGCCGACCGCACCTGCGGGCTGCGCTCGACCGAGGGGGTGCGGCGGGCCCGCGACGGCCTCTCCCGCGCCGCTGCCACGGTGGCCTTCGCCGAGTTCCAGGTGACCGGCAACGAGTCGACCACCCTGTTCGCACCGGGCGGACCGCTCGTGCTCGTCAACGGCAAGTTCTCCCAGACGCACTCCCTGCCGGAGCGGATCGCGACGCTGCTGGTCCACGAGGGCGTCCACGTCGCCGACGGCGGCCCCCCGACGGCCGCCGGCGAGCTGGCCGCCGACCGGGCCCAGCTCGACGCCTGCCAGCGGCTCCTGCCCGACCCGGAGGAGTGGAACGTGAGTTGCCGGGATGCCGCGGCCCTGCTCGCCCTGGGCGAGACGGGCGCCCTCGACCAGCTGCGGCGGGCCGGGTACCGGTAGGCTGCTGACCGAACAGGAGGTGACCTGGTGAGCGAGCTGGACTGGCCGGTCGGCCGGGGCGGGACCGCGGTGCTCTCGGCCCGCGGGGAGGGCGGGACCGCGGTGCTCCCGGCCCGCGGGGAGGGCGGGACCGCGGTGCTCCCAGCCGGCGGGGAGGAGTGGTCCTTCAAGCCGGGCAGCAGCGGCGGCGACGAGTTCCCGGTCGCCTCGGTCACCAAGCTGCTCACCACCATGGCCGCGCTGGCCGCAGTCGAGGCCGGCCACCTCGGCCTCGACGACCCCGCCTCGATCGCCGGCCAGCCGGTCGAGGGTGCCCGGGAGGCGACCGGGGTGACCGTCCGCCACCTGCTTGCCCACGCCTCCGGCCTTCCAGCCGGCCTGGTGGACCACCCAGGCGGCCGGCTCCGGCCTCCTGGCGAGCGGCGCATCTACTCCAACCACGGCTTCCGCGCCCTGGCCGACGCGGTCGCCGACGCGGTCGGGACCACCTTCGAGGGCTGGCTCGGCAGCAGCGTGCTCGGCCCGCTCAGCCTGGACGCGACCAGGCTGACCGCCCGAAACGGTGTCGAGGCCGACCCGGCCGCCGGCGCCGTCTCCACCCTTTCCGACCTCGCCCGGCTCGCCAGCTGCCTGCTCGACCGGGGCGCGCCCGTGGTCGGGCCCGAGCTGTTCGCCGAGGCCACCACCGTGCAGTTCCCGGGGCTGGCCGGCGTCGTGCCCGGCGTCGGACGCTTCGACCCCAACGACTGGGGGCTCGGCTTCGAGTTGCACGACGGCAAACGCCCCCACTGGATGGGCGACCGCCGCTCGCCGGACGCCTTCGGCCATTTCGGCGCGAGCGGTTGCTTCGTATGGGTCGACCCCGACGCTGGCATCGCCGCCGCCGCCGTGACCGACCGTGACGTCGACGACGGCTGGATCATGGACGTCTGGCCCGCCTGGTCCGACCGCCTCCCGGCCGCCTGACGGGCCATGCTCACGACCAGGACAGGAGCTGACTTGTCCGGCCCGCCTCCCGGCCGCCTGACCCGATATGCTCACGACCAGGATCTGACGAGGAGGGCGGAGCACTGCGCGTCGGGGTGGTCACGTTTCCAGGGTCGTGCGACGACCGGGACGCACTCGCGGCCGTGCGGCTCATGGGCGCCACGGGGGTGCCGCTGTGGCATGGCGACGACGACCTCCGGGGCGTCGACGCGCTGGTCGTCCCGGGCGGCTTCTCCTACGGTGACTACCTCCGCTGCGGCGCGATCGCGCGGTTCTCCCCGGTGATGGGTGCAGTGGCCCGGTTCGCCCACGACGGCGGCCCGGTGCTCGGCATCTGCAACGGCTTCCAGGTCCTGTGCGAGGCCGGGCTGCTCCCAGGCGCCCTGCTGCGCAACGCCGGCCTGCGCTTCGTCTGCCGGGAGGTGCGCGTCCTGGTCGCGTCCACGGCCACGCCGTGGACGCGGGCCTGCGACCCTGCCAAGCCGCTCACCGTCCCGGTCAAGCACGGCGAGGGCCGCTACGTGCACCCCGACCCGGCCCGGCTCCGGGGCGAGGGTCAGGTGGTGTTCTGCTACGCGCCCGGCGAGAACCCCAACGGCTCGCTGGCCGACATCGCCGGGGTCGCCAACCCGGCCGGCAACGTGGTAGGCCTCATGCCCCACCCCGAGCACGCCGTCGACCCGCTGCTCGGCCCGACCGGCGGCCGCCCGGTCTTCGAGTCGCTGCTGGCCGCCGCGGCCATCCGATGACCCAGACCGTCGCGCTGCACCGGCAGCTTGGGCTGACCGACGAGGAGCACGGTCGCATCCTCGCGGTGCTCGGGCGCGAGCCGACCCGGGCCGAGCTGGCCATGTACTCGGTGATGTGGTCGGAGCACTGCTCCTACAAGTCGTCAAAGGTGCACCTGCGTGGTCTGCCCACCGAGGGGCCGCAGGTGCTGCAGGGCCCGGGCGAGAACGCCGGCGTCGTCGACGTGGGCGACGGCCTGGCCGCGGTGTTCAAGATCGAGTCGCACAACCACCCGTCGTTCGTCGAGCCGTTCCAGGGTGCGGCCACCGGAGTGGGGGGCATCATCCGTGACATCCTCGCGATGGGCGCCCGCCCGCTGGCCAGCCTGAACTCGCTCCGCTTCGGGGACCTGGCCGACCCGCTGCAGCGCCGCCTGCTCGAGGAAGTCGTGGCCGGCATCGGCCACTACGGCAACTGCGTCGGAGTGGCCACGGTCGGCGGCGAGGTCGCCTTCGACCCATGCTACGCCGGCAACCCGCTGGTCAACGCGCTCACGCTCGGCATCATGCCGGCCAGCCGGCTGGTGCTGGGCCGGGCCGAGCGGCCTGGCGACCTGGCTGTGCTGATGGGAGCCAAGACCGGCCGGGACGGGATCGGCGGCGCGAGCGTGCTGGCCTCCTCCAGCTTCGAGCGGGGCGACGAGGCCTCGCGCGCTTCAGGCGGCATGGCCTCGCGCGCTTCGGGCGGTGCGGCCAAGCGCCCGAACGTGCAGGTCGGCGACCCGTTCCAGGAGAAGCTGCTGATCGAGGCCTGTCTCGAGCTGGTCGACCGGGGTCTCCTGGCCGGCCTGCAGGACCTGGGCGCGGCCGGGATCTCCTGCGCCACGGCGGAGGTGGCGGCCCGGGCCGGCATGGGCATGGAGGTCGACCTCGACGCCGTGGCCCTGCGCGAGCCGTCCATGGAAGCCTGGGAGGTGTTGGCCTCGGAGTCCCAGGAGCGCATGCTCGCCCTGGTCGACCCGGGCAACCTGGACGCGGTGCTCGAGGTGTGCGACCGCTGGGGGATCCTGGCCGGCGTGATCGGCCGCATGGTCGGGGCCGGGCCCCCGGGTGCCCTGGGCGGCAGGGGCTCAGGCGCCTCGGGCGAGGGTCGGCTCCGTATCCGTTTCCGGGGCGAGCTGGTGGCCGACGTGCCCGCTCGCAGCCTGGCTGACGAGGGTCCGGTGTACCAGCGGCCGCTCACCGAGCCAGAGGTGGCCGGAGCCGACGCCGAGGTGCCGCTGGACGCCGACCCGGTCGCGGCCGTGCTCGCCCTGGCCGGCGACCCGACGTGCGCGTCCAAGCGTTGGGTGTACGAGCAGTACGACCGGTTCGTGGGGCACGGCACCGTGGCCGGTCCCGGGTCGGACGCCGCCGTCATCCGGGTTCCGGGCACCGGCCGGGCCGTGGCCCTGGCCACCGACGGCAACGGGCGGTACGCCCGGCTGGACCCGGCCGCCGGGGCGGCCCTGGCCGTGGCCGAGGCGGCCCGCAACGTGGCCTGTACCGGCGCGCGGCCCCTCGCCGTGACCAACTGCCTGAACTTCGCAAGCCCGGAGCGGCCTGAGGTCATGGGCGCGTTCGCCGCGGTCGTGGCCGGCATGGCAGCGGCCTGCCGGGCGCTCGGTACCCCCATCACCGGTGGCAACGTGAGCTTCTACAACGAGTCTGACGGCCGTTCCATCCACCCGACCCCGGTCGTCGGCGTGCTCGGCGTGCTCGACGACGCGACCGCGGTGGTGCCTTCCGGGTTCCCGCGGGCCGGGCTCGAGGTCCACCTGCTCGGCGAGACCCGGGCGGAGCTGGGCGGCTCGGTCTGGCAGCGGCTGGCCACGGGCCGGCTCGAGGGGCGGCCGCCAGCCCTGGACCTGGCCGCCGAGTCCCGGCTGCACGCCCTGCTGACAGACCTGGCCGCCAGGCGCCTGCTCGCCAGCGCCCACGACCTGAGCGACGGCGGCCTCGTGGTCGCCTTGGTCGAGGCGATGCTGGCCGCCGGCGTGGGCGCCACCGTCGCGCTGCCTGCCGGCCTGCCGCCGCTCGCCGCGCTGGCCGGGGAGTCCGCCTCCCGGGTCCTGGTCGCCGTCGACCCGGCGGCCGCGGCCGCTGTGACCGCCGCCGCGACCGGGACCGGTGTCCCGATCCGCCGCCTGGGACGGACCGGCGGGGACGCCCTGGTCGTGCCCGGCCTGCTCGACCTGCCGCTCGACCGCCTGCGCGACGCCTATGAGCGTGCGGTGCCGCGGGCCCTTGGAGAGGCTGCGCCCGATATCGGGCGGTGACCGGACGGGCCGGTCGTGACGGCACGGCGTGCGGGTCCTCCGAGGACCCGCACGCCGTGCCGCATACCCCACGATTGGTGCACGAGTGAGCTCGCGCTCGGCGCCTCACGCGTGCGTCAGTTGTGGTGTGGTCGGATCAGTTGTGGTCGGGTCAGCGCAGGCCGAGCCTGCGGCTGCAGGCAGGCCAGGCGCCCCAGCCCTGCCGCTGCTGCACGCGCTTGGCCACGCGGATCTGCTCCTCCCGGCTGGCCCGGTGGGCCGAGCCGCTCCCCCCGGCGGCACGCCAGGTGGAGGCGGAGAACTGCAGGCCGCCGTAGTAGCCGTTGCCGGTGCTGATGCCCCAGTTCCCGCCGGACTCGCACTTGGCGAGCCGGTCCCAGACCGAGCTCCCGGTCGCTCGCGACCGGACACGGGCCCGGTCGGAACCGGTGCGGGCGCGCGTGGTCCGGTAGCTCCGCGACGTCGTGGCCTTGGTCACCACCGTGGCCTTGGTCACCACCGCCGGACGGAGGCTTCCCGGCAGCGGGCGCGGCTTGACCTTCTCACCCCTGGCGGGGACGGCCAGGCGCTGGCCCGGGTAGATGAGGTCGGGGTGGGCGATGCTCGCGTTGACGTCCCAGATCGGGCGCCAGGTGTCGAGGCCGGCCCCCTTTGCGATGCTGGCGAGGGTCTCACCCCGCTTGACCACGTGGACGGTGCTGGCAGCGGCCGGCAGCGCGGCCACCGACGTCGCAAGCGCCGCACCGAGCGTGAGGACCACGCTCAGGCGGGCCGTCCGGCGTAAGTACCGCCGGCCGGTCGAAGGATGGCGTGCCAAAGAAAACCTCCTGGTTACAAGGGTTGTATGCGAAGGTCTCGCGGCGGACCCGGGGGAGGGCCCCACACGCGGATGCGCCACCACGCGGCGCACGGGACGCGCCGCTGCGCGGCGCGCCGACGCCCCGGTCAGGGGGCCGCGACCGGAGCAGCGCCGTGGGGTCTACAACTGCACCGGCCACACGAGCCGAGAAGAGTAGTCACGTCCGCCGGAATGGTCAAGGAAGCCCTTCACGACTCGGGTGGTTCGGGGTGGTTTACAGCGATTGCAGGGGCGATTTTCTTAGCAAGCGCTCAGGTTTCTTAGCAAGCGCTCAGGCTTGGTTGTCACCATGGGGCGTGGACGGGTGCCGGGAGGTGGGTCGGATGGGCTGGAGGGCCGTCGGGTGGCGGACAGCGGTCGCCGCCGTGGTGGCCGCGGGCACGGTCGGGACGGCCCCGGCCGCCGAGGTGGCGCCGCGCACCTCCAACACCCGGCTCGTCGGTCACCTCGACCCCGGCCCGGGCCCGTACGCCGACGTCTGGGTCCACGCCGGCATCGCCTACCTCGGCGGCTACCGGAACAAGGCGTGTGCCACGGCGCCGAACGGGGTGTCAGCCATCGACGTGCGTGACCCGGCCCGGCCTCGGCTCCTGGCGCAGTTCGGGAAGTTCCCGGGCAGCGACGACCAGGACGTGTGGGTTGGGCGGGTGCAGACGCCGTCGTTCTCCGGCGACCTGGCCGTCACCGGGATCCAGTCCTGCGGTGGGCAGGCGGCCAAGCCCCGCTTCGTCGGGCTGGCCCTGTTCGACGTGACCGACCCGGCCCGGCCCAAGCCCCTCGGCCGGCTCGCCACCGGAGCTCGGGCCGGCGTGCACGAGCTCGGCGTGGCCGTGCGGCCCGACGGCCGCGTGCTCGCGCTCGCGGCCGTGCCTGGCTCGTTCCCGCTTTCCAGGGGGGAAGAGGGGGACCTGCGCATCATCGAGGTCACCGACCCCCGGAGGCCCAAGGAGATCGCCGACTGGGACGTCCGCCGGGACGGTCCGGCCGAGCTACGGTCGAAGCTGGCCACCAGGCCGGACGTCTTCTGCCACAGCGCGTGGCCGTTCGACCACGGGAACAAGTTGTTCGCCTCGTTCTGGGCGGCCGGCGAGCTGTTTCTCGACATCGCCGACCCGGCCAAGCCCAGGCTGGTCGGGCGCACGTCCTACCAGCCCAGCGACCGTCACCAGGCCGCCCACTCCGGCTGGTTCAACCGGGACGAGACCCTGTTCGTCCAGAACGACGAGGCCCTCGGCGTGGACGAAGGCCCGGGTGCGTCCTGGCCCTCCCAGCGTATCTGGGACACCCGCACGCTGTCGGAGCCGAAGCTCGTCGGCACCTTCGCCACCGAGGCGGCAGCGCCCGGCCGGGACGGGCGGATCGGGCTCGACGGCTTCTACTCGGTCCACAACGCCGTCGTCGAGGGGGAGCTCGAGTACGTCTCCTGGTACTCCGACGGCGTCCGGGTCGTCGACCTCTCCGACCCCGCCCACCCGCGCGAGGTCGGCTCCTTCGTCCCCCCGCCGGAGCCGGCCCCGGGCAGCATGCCTGCGGACTCACCGGACGGCCGCCGCACCTACCCGCTGGTCTGGGGCGTGCACCAGGCGCAGGGACTGGTGTTCGCCAGCGACATGGCCTCCGGCCTGTGGGTGTTCCAGTTCACAGGAAGCACGGCGGGGGCGGGCGGTGGCAACGGAGCCCGCGCCGGGGACGGAGCCGCCGCGCCCCGCGACGGCGGTCCCGTGCTCGACGCGTCTCGCGAGCCCGGCCCCTCCGGCGTGGTCCTCGGGGCCGGAGCGCTGGCCGGCTTGCTGGCCGCCGGCGCTGCCGCCGCGGCCGTGCGGCGGGCCCGCCAGCGGGCCAGCGCCCGGGAGGCACCCCCGGGCGGGTGACCTGCGCGGCCCCAGGCCGCGCCGGCCGCGGCCGGGAAGGCCCAGGCTCAGGCCTTGGCCGAGTCCAGGGCGGCGGTGGCCCGGGCCAGCGCGTGCTGGACCAGCTCGATGAGGGTCGCCTTGGCCGAGTCGCGGGCCCGGGCGTCGCAGAGCACGATCGGGACGTCCTGCCCGATCGCCAGCGCCTCGCGGACGTCCTCCACGGCGTGCAGGGCCTCGCCGTGGAAGCAGTTCACAGCCACGATGAAGGGCAGCGCCCGCTGCTCGAAGTAGTCGACCGCGGCGAAGCAGGCGTCGAGCCGGCGCGTGTCCACCAGCACGACCGCGCCGATCGCGCCCCGGACGAGGTCGTCCCACATGAACCAGAACCGGTCCTGCCCGGGCGTGCCGAACAGGTAGAGGATCAGGTCGGTGTCCAGGGTGATCCGGCCGAAGTCCATGGCCACCGTGGTGGTCGTCTTGCCGGGGACCTGGTTGGTGTCGTCCACGCCGACGCTGGCGGAGGTCATGACCGCCTCGGTGGTGAGGGGGATGATCTCGGAGACGGCCCCCACGAAGGTGGTCTTGCCGACCCCGAAGCCGCCGGCGATGACGATTTTGACCGGGGTGGGAGCCGGGGTGAGGCTCCCGCCCGGCGCGCGGCTAGATGGTCCGGAGTCCATACAACACCCTCTCGAGAAGTGCCAGGTCGGGGCGGTCATTCGGGCTGGCGGGACGGTGCACGATCACGAGGCCCTCGTCGGCCATGTCCCCGACGAGGACCCGGGCCACGCCGAGGGGAAGGTCGAGCCGGGCCGACACCTCCGCCACGCTGATGACGTCGCGGCAGAGCAGGGCGATCGAGCGCCGTTCCAGGCTGAGCGCGGCCACGGACTGCTCACCGAGCGACGTGGTCGACACCAGGGTCTCAAGCTCCAGCTCGAGATCCAGGTGCGATGGGCGGGTGCGCCCGCCGGTCATCGCGTAGGGCCTTACGAAGCGGCCTGGACCACGTCCATTCTCGGTACTCATGGCCGATCCTTCCGCTCATCGCGGGAGCGAAGCCTGCAGCTCGGCCCGCAGAGCCGGGGTGAGCACGTCTCCCGTGCGAGCCACGAGCAGCGCCATCTCATAGCCGATCAGACCGATGTCACAGTTGAGCGAGGCCAGCACGGCAAGGCAGGACCCGTCGCTGACCGACATCACGAACAGGAAGCCCTTCTCCATCTCCACGACGGTCTGGTTCACCGCCCCGCCCCCGAAGCAGCGGGCGGCGCCCTGGGTCAGGCTCGACAGTCCCGAGGCCACGGCGGCGAGCTGGTCGGCCCGGGCGCGGTCGAGCTTCTCGGACACCGCCATGAGCAGCCCGTCGGCCGACACGACGATGGTGTGCGCAACGCCAGGGACCTTCCTGACGAAGTTGGTCACAAGCCAGTTGAGGTTCTGCGCTTCCTTGCTGAGCTGCGTCATTGGGTCACTCCTCGACGGCGTGCGGAGCGGCATCGCCGCCAATCGGCTCTTCTGCGTCCCTGTCCCTGCTCGACACGACGCTCGACGCGGCGCTGCGCCCGCGCTCGAGACCGGTACGGTAGCTCGACAGCATGCTCCGCACCTCGCCAGGGCTGCGGGAGCCTACAGGAGTCTGCGGCCGCTCCCAGGCCAGGGTGGGCTCGGTCATCTCCGGGTTCAGGTTGGTCTTGGGGATCCGGCGCGGCAACCCGGCCCTGGTGGTCTGCGCCGGGGCTTCCCGCACCGGTTCGGGTGCTGGCGGCGGTTCGGGCGCGGGCGGGGCTTCCGGCGTCGGGGGCACCAGTCGCTCGGGCAGTGGTTCGATGCTGGCCGGCGACTGCTCCCCGTCGTTCCGCCCCCGCGTCAGGCTGGCCGGCGACTGCTCCCCGTCGCCGTTGAGCTGGGCGGCGTGGCGGCGCAGGGGCAGGTGCGCGCCTGCGGACCCGGTCTCGAACCAGTCGGACCGGGCCGCCTCGAAGATCGGCAGCGAGTCGGAGCGGCTCGGCCCAGGCGGCGGCGGAGGGCTGAGCGAGGACATGGCCAGCGACGGCGTGGCCGGGGGCGGCAGCTCGGTGCGGCCCTGCTGCGGCGTGACCTGGGCCGGCACCAGCGGGCCGCCCTCGGCCACGGTCCGGACCACGATCGCCTCGGGGAACAGCACCAGCGCGGTGACACCGCCATACCAGGAGTGGCGGAGCTGGACCTTGATGCCGTACCGGGCGGCCAGACGGCTGACCACGAAGATGCCGAGCATGCGGGAGAGCGCGAAGTCGATCACGGGCGGGTTGGCCAGGCGCTCGTTGGCCTCCACCAGTTCGGCGTCGGTCATGCCGAGACCCCGGTCCTCGACCTCGATCACGTACCCGCTGCTCACGTTCTGGCCGGCGATCTGCACCTTGGTCCCCGGCGGGGAGAACGCGGTGGCGTTCTCGACGAGCTCCGCCAGCAGGTGCACCACGTCGCCCACGGCCTGGCCGGCCACCCCGAGCGGCTCGATCGGCAGCAGCTCCACCCGGGTGTAGTCCTCGACCTCGGCGATCGCCGCCCGGACGATGTCGACGAGCGCGACCGGCTCGCTCCAGCGCCGGGCCGGCTCGGAGCCGGAGAGCACGATCAGGTTCTCGGCGTTGCGGCGCATGCGCGTGGCGAGGTGGTCGAGCCGGAACAGGTTCTCGAGTGCGTCGGGGTCGGTCTCGCCCCGCTCGAGGTCGTCGATCAGCTCGAGCTGGCGGTCGACCAGGCTCTGGCTGCGCCGGGCGAGGTTGAGGAACATGTCCCCGACGCTGGTGCGCAGGGCCGCCTGCTCGCCGGCGACGTGGACCGCGGTCCGGTGCACCTCGTTGAACGCCTCGGCCACCTGGCCGATCTCGTCCTTCGAGGTGATCCCGATCGGGGCCGTCTCGGCGTCCAGGTCGACGCGCTCGGACCGCTGCAGCCGCTCGACCACGCCGGGCAGCTTGCGCCGGGCCACCTCGTCGGCTGCGTCCTTGAGCAGCCGCAGCGGCCCCACCATCGAGCGGGCGGTGAACAGCGACAGGCCGACCGCGAGCCACAGGACGATCGTGAGGGCGATGCTGTACAGCAGCGCCCGCCGGTCGGCCGACGCCTTGAGCTGCGAGGAGAGGTTGCTCACCTCGGTGCTGAGACCCTGCTCGACGCGGCGCAGCAGCTCTACCCTGCTGCTCATGGCCAAGTACCACGGCTGCTGCGGGATGTTGATCTTGGGCCTGTCCTCGCTGTCCAGCACGACCTGCTGGAGCTTCTTGGCCTCGGTGACCTGGGGGCCGGCCACGGTGGTGGCGAAGATGCGCCGCTGGTCGGCGTCGGCCGCGCCCTGGAACTGCCCGAACCACAGGTTCTCACCGGCCACGATGGCGGCGTACCGGGCGAACTGCCCCCGCTCGAAGCGGCCGTTGGCGAGGACCTGGCTGATGAACCCGCGCTCCTGGTCGTTGAACTCCTTGAGCCGGGAGAGAGCGACGAAGGTCGTGAGGGTGCGCAGCATCTCGCGGTTGTTGCCCGCGTTGTCGAAGGCGATCTGGCTGTTGACGTTCAGCAGGTCGCCGATCGTGTCGGTGTACTGGTCGAGGGCGTGCTCGACCGAGTCGATGGGGCCGTGCGCAGCCTCGGGGCGCGGTCCCGCCCCGAGGCTGCCCAAGTCCGAGGTCTCGGCCTCGCCGGGCGGGGCGATTTGCGCGTTGTCGATGGCGCCGCGCTGGTCCTTGAGGTTGCGGAGCACCTCGACGCCGTGCGCCAGCGCCTCCTTCAGGCCGCTGCCGGTGTTGGTGGCATCCAGCCCGGCCACGGCGGCCTTGTAGACCTCCACCGCCCGGTTGGTGTTGTCGCGCTGGGTGCCCAGCGCCTCCGAGCCGGTGGTCCGCCGGCTGCCGACGTAGCTCCACGACAGGCTGCGCTCCTTCTGCAGCTCGTGGACGAGCGAGGTCAGCTTGCCGGCGAACTGGGACAGCTCGTTGACGCGGTTCGCCTTGACGCTGTCGGCCAGGTTGGTCCCGATGCCCACCGACGCGAGGATCGTGAGGGCCAGCAACGGGCCGACGAGGATCGCGATGAGCTTGGACCGGATGGACACATTCTGGAACATCAGCTGCCCTTCGTTCGGTTCGGAGTGCCTGCCTGCCTCGTCCCTTCAGTACGCAGCCGACCGGAGGACGGTGGCCGCCCGAGGAGCGGCGCCGGCCCCGCGCGAGGGTGGGAGGCCACACAGCATCCGGCCCCCCACCGGCGGCGAGGCGCGCGCCACCCGGTCGGGAGCCGGGATGGAGCTGCGGCCACCGCAGACGACCCTCCGGATCCGTGTCGATGCGAAGGCATAGTTCCTGCTCGTTCGCTTCCGAGGAAGTGCAGCGATCTGGGGAAATGGGGGAAGTGGCCGCGAATTTAACCCTTGGGCTTGACTCGCCGCAACAGCCGCCTTCTGCACCGATCACCCTATCGCCCATGACCGCCCCAAGACCAGCTGCGGCGGCCTGGTCGGCGCGCTTGCGACAGCGCCGTTGCCGGCGTACACGGCGAAAGCCCGGACGCACGGTCAGCCGGGTGCCGCTCGTGTGAGGATGTACCCGTGGACGGCTCGCGATTGACCAGGGGACTTCGGCGACCAAGGCCCTGGTGGCGTGAGCTGACCGTTGGGTGCTGGCTGAGGCTGAGGTGGCGGTGCGTCCCGGGTAGGTGGGCCCGGGCGGATCCGCTGGGCAGACCCTAGATCCGCTGGATAGACCCTAGTAGCACGTCAGTCGTGATTTGGGTGATGCGTGGGTTCGGCCGATCGGGATCTGCGGGGTCATCGGCTGGGGAAGCCCGGCACGACCAGGCCGGATTCGTAGGCCGCAACCACCGCCTGCGTCCGGTCGCGCAACCCGAGCTTGCTCAGGACCCGGCCGACGTGGGTCTTGACCGTCTCCTCCCCGACCACGAGGCGCTCGGCGATCTCGGGGTTGGACAGCCCCTCGGCGATCAGGCGGAGCACCTCGGTCTCCCGCGGGGTCAGCAGGCCGAGCGGGATGGACTGCCGCGACGGCGGCGGCCGAAGGCGTGCGAACTCGGTGATCAGCCGGCGGGTGACCGCCGGCGCGAGGAGCGCCTCGCCGGCGGCGACCACGCGTACCGCGTCGAACAGCCGATCGGCGGTCACCGCCTTGAGCAGGAAGCCGCTGGCGCCCGCGCTGAGGGCGTCGTAGACATGCTCGTCGAGGTTGAACGTTGTCAGCATGATGATCCTCGGCCGGTCGCCGTCACCGGCCTCGGCGGTGATCCGCCGGGTCGCCTCGATGCCGTCCATGACCGGCATGCGCACGTCCATGAGCACGACGTCGGGATGCTGCTCGCGGCAGACCCCGATCGCCTCGGCGCCGTCGGCCGCGTCGCCGACGACGCAGAAGTCGGGCTGGGACTCCAGGAGCATGCCGAACCCGGCGCGGACGACCTCCTGGTCGTCGACGACGACGATGCGGACGGGCCGCGGGGAGCTCACGCGGCCGGCTCCGCGATCGGGAGGGTGGCCTCGACCAGGAAGCCGCCGGTCCGAGCGCGACCGGTCGACAGCGTGCCGCCCACCATCGCGGCCCGCTCGCGCATGCCGAGCAGCCCGTGGCCGGCGGCCGTGGCGCCGTCCGGCGGGCCCGGGCCGTTGTCCCGGACACGCAGGTGCAGCGCGTCGCCGGTATAGAGCAGCTCGACGTCGACCGCGGCCCCTGGCGCATGCCGCCTGGCGTTGGTCAGGGCCTCCTGGATGATCCGGTACGCGCTCAGCTCCAGGCCCGCGTCCAGCGAGACCACCCGGCCGCGAACGATCAGGCGGGTGCTGGCACCGCCGGCGTCGCGAGCCTCGTCGATCAGCTCGTTGAGCTGGTCGAGCCCGGGCTGGGGCTTGCGGGTCGGCTCCGCCGCGGCGTCGGAGCGGAGCACGTCAAGCAGCCGCTGCATCTCGGTCAGGGCCGTCCTGGCGGTGTCGCCGATGGCGGCGAGGCGCCTGGCCCCCTCCGTGGGCATGCCCGGCGTGGTCAGCCGGGCGATCTCTGCCTGCACCGAGATCATGGAGATGTGATGGGCGACGACGTCGTGCAGCTCACGGGCGATCCGCGCGCGCTCACCGCGCGCGGCGTGCTCCAGCAGCGTGTCCGCGATGGCCTGCCTGGACGCGGTCAGCGCGGCCGTCTCTCCACGAGCCCGGCTGCCGACGCCGAGCCCGGCCGCAATAACGGTCAGCGACAGCAGGGCAACCGGGACGACGCTGCCGTTGACGCCACCGCCGGACGGCGCGACCACGGTATACGAGGTCACCCCCACCACGAACGGAAGCAGGACCGCGCCGGTCACCCACCCCGACCGGCGCCGTGCGAGCAGGTAGACGACGGCGACCTGGGCGATCACGCCGGCGCCGGTGAGCCGCTGATCGAGCGCGAGGGTCAGCAGCGTCGCCGCGGTGATGGTCACCGCCGCGGTCAGGACGGAGGTGCGCGCGAACGCCAGCGGCACGGTCGCGGCCAGGCTCAGCAG